>DAITOE010000001.1:0-44864 GCA_036834245.1 Clostridia bacterium
GGCCCAGGCCCCCGGCCCGCACCACCTGCCCCGCCTGGTTGCGCCCCAGGGCAAAGGAGCCCGTGCCGGCGATGAGGCAATAGCCCGACAGGCTGCCGGTGCTGCCCACCAGGAGGATCTCCCCGTCGCTGCACACATGGAGGGGGGCCTTGGTGAGCCCCTGCAGGAAATCCAAAAAAACGGCCTGCTCCCCGGGGCGGCCCAGGCCGGCAGAGCCCAGGCAGCCGCAGGCCAGGCCGGATACAGGCACCTGCAGCGCCCGGCAGCCTTCGTAAAGCAGTTTGCGCAGGTTGTCCATGGCGCCCTCCACGCCTGCGCTGTGGGGGTTGGTGGGCCCCCCTTCCTCCCGGTGCAGCACCCGCAGGCTGCCCGGTTCAAACAGCACCAGGCGGGACCGGGTGCCCCCGCCGTCAATGCCAAAGCCGATGTTCATAGCGCCTCCTGATTAGCTGCTGCTGCAGCCTGTTTTCCGCCCCAAATGTAGCAAGCCCCTGCTGCGGCGTCAAGGGAAAAGGGGCCGGATCTGGAAAAATGTTTCAAGAATGTATTTATCTCATGAAACGAACTTGCCAAAGGCCGGCGCTTGGTTTATACTGCAGGCAGCATCAAACATACCTTGAGATGTTTGAAACAGACGAATGAACCGGCACCCGCCCCTGCAGGGCGCGGCCCTGCCCCCTTCCCAGGACTGGACCGACGCTGTTTTAAAGCCCATGCGCATGTGGATGCAAGCAGCAGAAAGAGCACCCCATGGACGATTGCCTGATTCGGATGACCCAGATGCGGGACCAGCTCACCCAGACGGAAGCGAAGGCGGTGTCCCATCTGCTGGCCCACGGGCCGGACATGATGGGGCTGACCATTGCCGCCATGGCGGAGGCCTGCGGCGTGTCCGCCTCCACCCTGGTGCGCCTCAGCCGCAGCCTGGGCTACAAGGGCTTTAAAGAGTTTTCCCTGGCCTTTTCCATCTCCCTGGCCGCCGGGGGCAACAGCCGCATCGATTTTTCCGACCTGGCCATCACCGACGACCTGCAGGCCATTGCAGCCTCGGTGACGGAGAACAGCCAGGCCGCCATCACCGACACCATGAGCGTGATGAACATGAAGGACCTGGACCAGGCGGTGGGCCTGCTGCACGCCGCCCGCCGGGTGGATTTTTACGGGGTGGGGGTGTCCGCCCTGGTGGCCCTGGATGCCCAGATGAAGTTTCAGCGCCTGGGCAAGGAAACCCAGGGCTCCTTTGACCCCCATGTCCAGGTGGTGACGGCGGCCAGCCTAAAGCCCGGGGACGTGGCGGTGCTGTTTTCCTATTCCGGGGAAACCAGCGACACCCTGGACACCCTGGCCTCTGTAAAGCGCTCCGGCGCCCAGGTGGTGTCCATCACCCGGCTGGGCAAAACCAGCCTCAGCGAGCGGGCCGACATCCCCCTGTACGTGGCCTCCTCCGAGGTGCTGATGCGCACGGCGGCCATGTCCTCCCGGATCTGCATGATGCACCTGATTGACATCATATTTTCCGCGGTGGCGGCCCGGGGCTATGAGGGCTACAAGCCCTGCCTGGACCGCACCCACCTGGAAGGCAACGCCAAGCGGCGCATCCACAACAGCAACAAAGGCGGTATCTGATCGTGAATTCCCAGGACAACCACTACCTCTCCCGGCTGCCCTCAGAGCAGGTGAACCCGGACAGCCTGAACCTGGACCGTCTGGACGGCGCCGGCATCGCCCGGCTGATGAACCAGGCGGACGCCAGCGTCCACCAGGCCGTCCTGCGGGCCCTGCCCCAGATTGGCCGGGCCATTGATGAAATTGCCCTGCGGCTCAAGGCCGGCGGCCGCCTGTTTTATATCGGGGCAGGCACCTCCGGCCGCCTGGGGGTGCTGGATGCCAGCGAATGTCCCCCAACCTTCGGGGTGGAGCCGGACCTGGTCCAGGGCATCATCGCCGGGGGGGACAGCGCCCTGCGCCTCGCCAGCGAGGGGGCGGAGGACAGCGCGGAGAACGGCCGGGCGGACCTGGCGGCGGCGGGCATCACCGGGCAGGACGCCCTGGTGTCCATCAGCGCCAGCGGCTACGCCCCCTACTGCTGCGCCGCCCTGGACTATGCCCGTGAGGTGGGCGCCCTGGCCATCGCCCTGTCCTGCAATGAGGACACCCTGCTCTCCCGCCACGGGGACATCGCCATTGAAACCCCCACCGGCCCCGAGGTGCTGATGGGCTCCACCCGCTTGAAGGCCGGCACCGCCACCAAGATGGTGCTGAACATGCTGTCCACCGGCGCCCTGGTGCGCACCGGGCGGGTCTACCGCAACCTGATGGTGGACATGTCCGCCTCCAACAACAAACTGAAGGCCCGTGCCCTGCGCATCCTGAACCACGCTGCCGGGGTCACGGGGGAGGAGGCGGAGCGGCTGCTCACAGCCGCAGGGGGCAGCAGCAAGACCGCCATCGTCATGGCCCTGACCGGGGCCGGCGCCCTCCAGGCCCAGGAGGCCCTCGCCGCATCCGGCGGCTGGGTGCGGGAGGCGGTGGCCCGCCTGGAAGGCAGCACGCCGTGAACCGCGCCATGCTGGAAGCCAGGCTCAAGGACACCGCGGCCGCTTTCAGCCAGGAAGGCTATTTCCCCTCCCTGTCCCTGTCCGTGTTCACCAAAGACGATATCCTCATCCGCCACACCCTGGGGGAGGCCCGGGCAGACAGCCTCTTTGACATCGCCTCCCTCACCAAGATTGCAACCGCTACCATGGTCCTGGGCCTGGTGGAGCAGGGCATCCTGGCCCTGGACACCCCCCTGGCAGCGGCCGACCCAGTTCTCTTCCAAACCGGCGCCCTGGGGGAGGCCCTGGGGGGCATCACCATCTTCCAGCTGCTCACCCACACCGCCACCCTTCCTGCCTGGTACCCCGTCTACACCCAGCCGGATTTCCCCGCCGCCCTGCAGCAAGCCCTCAGCATGGACCGGCCCCAGGGGGTCAACTACTCCGACCTCAACTTCATGATCCTGGCCCGGGTGCTGAAGGCCCGGGGCCGGACGGACCAAAGCGGCAGCCCCTTGGGCCCGATGCTGTGCCAGCCCCTGGGCATCACCGGCATGTACGACGCCCTGCCTCCGGCACTCATGGACAAAGCCATCCCCTCTGGCTACGGCAACCCCCAGGAGGAGGCCATGTGCGCCCGGATGGGCCTCGCCTTCACCGGCTTCCGGCCTCACAGCGCAATCAAAGGGGAGGTTCACGACGGCAATGCCCATTACGCCTTTTACCGGCAGTTTGCGGGCCACGCCGGCATTTTCTCCGACATGGACAGCCTCGTCACCCTGACGCAGCACCATTTGGCCACCGATTCCACCCTGTTCATCACCGCCACGGAAGAACAGGCCGAGGGCCGGGGCCTGGGCTGGCAGGTGGGGGAGATGTACCCCATGGGCTGCGGCCACACCGGCTTCACCGGCACCAGCATCTACCTGTCCCGGCAGCTGGACATCGGCTGCGTCCTCCTCACCAACCGCTGCTATTACCAAAACCAGGACCACAAGCTCACCAACCCCTTCCGCACCCGGGTCCACCACCTGGTGGCGGACTACGCACAAGCGCAGCAAAGGGCATAGCATGACGAAGCACCCGCAGCTTTTCATCGGCCTCATCAGCGGCACCTCCATGGACGGCTGCGATGCTGCCCTGGTGCGTTTTCAGGAGGGCCGGGCGCAGCTGGTTCACTACCTGCTGCACCCCTATCCGGAAGCCCTCAGGCAGCAGGTGGTGGCCTGCTGCTCCCTAACGCACTCCAACATCGCCCTCACCTGCAGCCTCAACATGGAGCTGGGCCACTGGTTTGCGGAGGCCGCCTGGGCCCTCTGCCAGGCGGCAGGGGTACCCCTTAAGGACATCACCGCCATCGGCTCCCACGGCCAGACCGTCTGGCACATCCCCTTCCCGGAGGGGGCCTTCGTGCCCTCCACCCTCCAACTGGGGGAGCCTGCCGCCATCGCCTACGCCACCGGCGTGCCGGTGGCCAGCAATTTCCGGGCCATGGACATGGCCGCCGGCGGCCAGGGTGCGCCCCTGGTGCCCCTGGCGGAATACCTGCTCTACCGCGGCGATGCGGACATCGCCCTGCAAAACCTGGGGGGCATCGGCAACGTCACCGTGCTGCCGGCCAACTGCCGGCCGGAGGAGGTCTTTGCCTTTGACACCGGCCCGGCCAACATGATCATGGACGGCTTCATGCGCCTGTTCTACGGCCTGCCCTTTGATGAGGGCGGCCAGGTGGCAGCCCGGGGACGGGTCCGGGTAGATATACTGAAAGCCTGGATGGCGATGCCCTATGTGGATGCCCCGCCCCCCAAGTCCACCGGCCGGGAGCTGTACGGCGACGCCTTCATCAGCAGTCAGGCGCAGATTCACAGGGGCATCCCGCCGGAGGACCTGGTGGCCACCGCCTGCGCCTATACCGCCCTCAGCATGCGCCGCAACTACGACCTGTACGTCTTTCCCCGCTGTCCCGCCCTGCGCCGCATCGTCCTGGGCGGCGGCGGCGCCCACAACCCCGCGCTGCGGCGCATGATTGCGGAGCAGTTCCCCGTCTGCGAGATCCTCACCCAGGAGGACCTGGGCTTCCATTCCGACGCCAAGGAGGCCATGGCCTTTGCCATCATCGCCAGGGAGACCATGGCCCGCCGCCCCGGCAACCTGCCCTCCGCCACCGGCGCTGCCCGCGCCGTGCCCCTGGGCAGCATCACCTGGCCGCCCGGCTGAGGCGGCCCCGCCCCCCTGTTTCCTGGCCGGGCGCCTGCTCACCCCGGTCAACCATAGATGGAACCAACAAAAAAAAGGAGGAACCCCATGAAGAAAACCCTGTCCCTGCTCCTGGCCCTCATGATGATGCTGGGCCTCGTGTCCTTTGCATCCGCAGAGGCGCCCATCGAAATCTCCCTGTACTACTCCGACAACGCCACCCTGCCCTTCCGCCAGGACTGGCCCGTGATTGTGGCCCTGGAAAAGCAGTACAACGTCAAGCTCAACTTCGAGCCCATCCCCATGGGTGACTACGGCACCAAGGCCGGCCTGGGCCTGTCCACCGGGGAGAACACCCCGGATGTCATGCTCTACCTGTCTACCGGCGGCACCTATGCCTCCTTCGCCTTAAACGGCGCCATTGTGCCCATCTCCGACTACGCAGACTGGACCCCCGAGTTCAACGCCCGGGTGGAGGAAATGGGCCTGCAGCAGGATGTGGACATGCTGAAGCTGGGGGACGGCAAGCGCTACTACATGCCCTCCCTCTTTGACAAGCCCTTCTACGACGGCGGCCTCATCATGCGGGAGGACTACCTCATCGCAAAAGGCTTTGAGCCCCCCAAGACCTTTGATGATTTCTACAACATCCTGAAGGCCTACAAAGAAGACTTCCCGGACAGCTACCCCCTCACCTCCATTGTGGCCCTGCGTGTCGTCCAGCGGATGACCATGCCTTCCTTCGGCGTTTCCGTGGGCCGCAACTCCTCCACCGGCACCGGCACCCTGGGCTGGAACTACGAGAAGAAGGAATACTTCGCCGGCGCCATCTCCGATGAATACAAGGCCTACATCACCTACATGGCCAAACTCCACGCCGAAGGCCTCCTGGACCCGGAACTGGAGCAGGACAATGCCTCTACCGCCAAGAAGCTGGCCACCGGCGCTGCCATGGCCGTCTACGGCTACTATGACCAGATCGGCGGCTGGGAGCAGGCCTCTGAAATCGAAGGCCTCAAGCTGCAGATGTACCCGCCCCTGGAAGGCCCCGGCGGCGCCCACCACCAGCCCAAGAACAAGACGGGCGGCGGGCTGCTCTTCCCCATCGGCGTCACCAAGCGCGCGGACTTTGAGCAGGTGGTCCGCAAGCTGGACGAGATCTTCTATTCCAAGGATGCAGCCAAGCTCTGGTGCTTCGGCCCCGAGGGCGACAGCTACACCATGGACGGCGACAAGGTCGTCTACAACGACGACATCTTAAACAGCCAGGACGGCATCTACAAGTACATGCAAAACGCCTACGGCACCGGCTGCGCAGGATTGCAGAACATCTGGTACCTGGAGCAGGAGCTCACCAAGTACGACGAGAACTACGCCCGCATCAACGCTGAGGTGGCCGCCATGGACGATGCCATCCAGTATGCGCCGCCACCCCCCACCTTTGACGACGTCACCGCCGAGGATGCCGCCCTCCTGCAGACCGCCCTCCTGGACGCCTTCAACATCTGGGACGACGAGTTCCGCACCGGCAAGAAATCTGTGGAGGACGACTGGGACACCTACGTCCAGGAAATGAAGGACAAGGGCATCGAGCAGTTCCTGAAGTTCTACAACGACAACAAAAAGCTTTAAGACCGACGGGACGGGGGACCTTGGGGGCTTCGCCCCCAAACCCCCGCCCGGGGCCATTGGCCCCGGACCCCGGAATCTCACTTGAACCAAAACATTCCATCCTGACCACCTGCTCCCTGCCCCGTCGGGGGCAGGGGGCAGCAGAGGGCCTGACAGACCAGATTTCAGGAGTGTCAACCGCCAAAGTGACCGCAGTCACTTGGGCGATCCATAAAGGAAGGTGCCACCATGAAAACGCCCCAGGGCAACCTGCGTCCCGGCAAATCAACCCGGGCCTGGCGCTATTTGCACAACAACTGGCAGCTCTACCTCATGATGCTGCTGCCCCTCATATATTTCCTGTTGTTCAAATATGTGCCCATGTTTGGCAACATCCTGGCCTTCCGCCGTTTCAAGCCCTTGACCGGCCCCTTCGGGGTGCGCTGGGAAGGCCTGCGCTATTTCAACCAGTTTTTGTCCCAGCCGGATTTCTGGCGCGCCTTCTCCAACACCCTCACCCTGGCGGCCCTCAACCTCATCATCAACTTTCCCATGCCCATCATCTTCGCCATCCTCTTAAACGAGCTGCGCTCCCTGCGCTTCAAGAAGCTGGTGCAGACGGTCAGCTATATGCCCCGCTTTGTGTCCACCGTGGTGGTCATCTCCATCCTGGGGGAACTGCTGTCCCCCTCCTCTGGCGCCTTGAACCGGCTCATCCAGCAGCTCACCGGGGCCAAGCCCGTCTTTTATATGAATGAAGCTGCCTATTTCCGGCCCCTGTACATCCTCACCGACATGTGGCAGTACACGGGCTGGTCCGCCATCATTTACCTGGCGGCCATCACCGGCATCAACAACGACCTGTTTGAGGCCGCCCGCATCGACGGCGCCAACCGGACACAGCTGATCCGCTACGTCACCCTGCCCACCATCCTGCCCACCATCATGGTGATGTTCATTTTACGGGTGGGGCACCTGCTGTCCCTGGGCTTTGAAAAAATCCTGCTGATGTATACCCCGGCCAATTCCATGGTGTCGGACATCATCGACACCTATGTCTACCGGATGTCCGTGGCGGCCACAGCCCCCCAGTACAGCTACGCCACCGCCATCGGCCTCTTCTCCGGCATCATCGGCCTGGTGCTGGTCACCTCCAGCAACCTGCTCTCCCGCCGCCTCACCGGCGAGGGCATCTATTAAGGGGGCCGCCATGAAAACACACGTCATCAAGGACAAAAGCCCCATCCTGGACGTCTTCATCTGGATCACCATGATCCTGGTGCTCCTGGCCTGCGTGACGCCCTTCCTGTACATCATCGCCATGTCCTTCTCCTCCTCCCGGGCCATCCTCAACAACCGGGTCTCCCTCTGGCCCGTGGGCTTCAATGTGGATGCCTACCGCCAGGTCTTCGCCTACCCCAATTTTTTCAAGGCCTACGGGCACACCCTGTTTTACACCTTTTTCGGCACCCTGATTGCCCTGGTGATGATGGTGCTCTTCGCCTACCCCCTGAGCAAAAAACGCCTGAAGGGCCAGCCCATCGTGATGAAGCTGGTGGTCTTTTCCATGTTCTTCGGCGGCGGCCTGGTGCCCAACTACCTGCTGATTTCCTCCCTGCGCCTGGTGAACACCGTCTATGCCATCCTGCTGCCCTTTGCCATCAACCAGTTCAACCTCATCATCCTCATCAATTTTATCCGCTCTATCCCCGAGGAACTGGAGGAAGCCGCCCGCATCGACGGCCTCAACTATTTCGGCATCCTGATCAAAATCATCGTGCCTCTGCTCACCGCCGCCCTGGCCACCGTGGGCCTCTACACCGCCGTCTTCTTCTGGAACGACTGGTTCTACGCCCTCATCTACCTGCGCAGCCCCCAGTACCCCGTCATGCTGCTGCTGCGCAACATCGTCAACGGCACCACCATGGTGGGGGAGGCCGGCGGCGTGGGGGAGAAGGCCTCCGTGGCCATCGCCATCAAGTCCTCCGTCATCATCTCCTCCACCCTGCCCATCATCCTGCTGTATCCCTTCCTGCAGAAGTATTTCGTCAAGGGCATGCTGGTGGGGGCTGTGAAAGGATAGGACGGGAACGGGGAACGGGGAACGGGGAAACGGGGAGACGCCTACCTTTTTTGAAAAAAAGGTAGGGCCAAAAAACTTTGATAGGGGTATTTTCGGCTCAAGATTATATGGATTGATGCCCCAGCAGCAAACAGGCTGCCGCGTTTCGTGCGGCAGCCTGTTTGTTCTATCATGCAGTTAAGCTGGCTGGTTCACAATCTTGTAGTAGGTCTGGGCGGTTTTCAGGTAGATGCCCAGGTAGATCAGGCTGAAGGCCAGGAAGGTGATGAGGGTCACCACCGCGTACAGGCCCCGGTTGGACAGGGAGAAGAGGTCCAGGATCAGGGTCAAAATGTTGAAGGCCATCAGGGTGTGGACGGCGGCGGCCACCAGGGGCAGGAAGAACACCAGCAGCACCTGGCTTTTGATGGAGTGCTTCACCTCCCTCTGGCTCATCCCCACCTGGCGCAGGATAGTGAAGCGGCCTGCGTCCTCATAGCCCTCGGACACCTGCTTGTAGTAGATGATCAGCACCATGGCCATCATGAACAGGAGACCCAGGAACACCGCCACAAAGAGCAGCCCGCCGAACATGGCGTTGAACTCCGCCTTCATCAGGGCAGCGTGCTGGAAATTGGAGGAGAAAGAGCCGGGCCGTTCCTCCAGCACCAGCTGGCTGATGCGCTGCTGGGCCCGGTTGTAAAAGGCGTCCACCCGCTCTGTGGACTGGGTGCCGGTGTCAAAGGCATAGACCCTGGAAAACTGCAGCCCGTAGCCTTCCCAATCCTCCCGGGTGGGGAAGATCTCCCCTGCTTCCGCCGCCTCGGCAGACAGCCGGGCGTACAGGTTGTCATCATACAGGGCAACAATCCGCCTGATGTCCTGCTCCTTCATCACCAGCAGCGGGCTGACCACATGGTCCATCCGCACACTTTCCGTGATGGGGAAAAAGCCGCTCAGCCGCTCCTTGATATGAAGCTGCTGGCCAAAGAGGCTGAAGCTGTCCGGCAGCCGGTAGCTGTCCTGGGAATAGGCCAGCACCTCCCAGTCATCAAGCTGCAAGTCGCGCCCGATGACCTTGCCGTAGTCCTCCGCCGGCACAAAGGTGACCGGGCCGTTTGCATGGGGCAGGTAGTTTTCGATGCTGTGGGCATCGCTGCTGTCCACCCCCCGGTCCATCTCCTTATTGAAGGAGGCCCAGAGCTGGGTGGTGCGGTAGCGGATCTCGTTGGACATGGAGATGTCCAGGTTTTCTGCCTCCTCCTTAATGATGGCGATGGCCTGCCGGTCCAGGTCCGTGTCCGCGGTGATGTCCGTCTTGAGTACTGCGTCCCGGCCCAGGGTGTCCCGGATGTGGTGGCTGGTGCCGATAAACAGGCTGGCGGTGGTGGAGATCATCACCAGCACCATGGTGGACAGGATGCAGATGGTGGCCAGGCCGGTGGCGTTGCGCTTCATCCGGTGGATGAGGCCCGCCACCACGGAGAAATGCCGGGGCTGATAGTAGAACCTTTTGTTTTTTCTCAGCGCCTTCAGCAGGCTCACCGAGCCCGCCAGAAAGAGGGCATAGGTGCCCAGAATCACCAGCAGCACGGCGATGAAGAAGGACTGGTAGCCCTGGATGACATCCCTGGCCGATAGGGAGAGGTAGTAGCCGGCCCCCAGGGACAGAAGGCCAAAGAGGGCCAGCCACACCCGGGCCGGGGGGTCCTTCTCGCCCAGGCTTTCCGCCCGCAGCAGCTCCGCCGGCTTGACTCCGGCCACCTGGCGCAGGGCATTGAGCAGGGTCAGCCCGTGGATGATGAGGAAGAGGATCACCGTGCCCCAGTAGGCCTGCTGGGGGATGTGCAGCTGGGGTACCAGGCCGCTGCCTAGCAGGCGCAGCAGGATCATGTACAAGAGCTTCGCAAACACCATCCCCAGGCCGATGCCCAGGGCCAGGGTGATTGCGGCCGTCAACAGGGTCTCATGCAGCAGCACCCGGCCGATGTGCCGCTTTTCCATCCCCAGGACGGCATACAGGCCCAGCTCCTTCTTCCGCTGGCGCATCAGGAAGCTGTGGGTGTAAAACACCACGATGACAGAGAACACCATCATCACATAGCTGCCAAACTCCAGGTTGCGCCGCAGGGTGCGGGCGCCGTAGATCTCCGTCAAGGAATCGGTGCCCGCCAGGGTCTGGAGCAGGAAATACATCATGACAATCCCCGCGCAGGACAGCAGGTAGGGCAGGCTGGCCCGGCGGTTGCGCACCAGGCCCCGGAGGGCCAGGGAGGAATACAGCCGCCGTTTCATGCCGGGCCTCCCTTGCCGTTTGTGGCGGTGGACAGGGCGGTCAAGGCATCTGAAATCCGCTGGTAAAAGGCAGTCTTGCCCTCGTCCCCCTGGTAAATCTGGTGGAAGATGGTGCCGTCCTTGATGAACAGCACCCGTTTTGCATGGCTGGCCGCCTTGATGGAGTGGGTCACCATCAAAATGGTCTGGCCCTGGCGGTTCACCTCGGTGAGGAGGCTCAGCAGGCTGTCAGAGGCCCGGGAGTCCAAGGCCCCGGTGGGCTCGTCCGCCAGCAGCAGGCGGGGGCCGGTGATCAGGGCCCGTGCGATGGCGGTGCGCTGCTTCTCGCCGCCGGAGATCTCATAGGGATATTTGTTCAGCAGGGGCAGGATGCCCAGGCGGTCGGCCAGGGGGGTCACCCGCTGCTCCATTTCCTGTGGGCTGACCCTGCCGGATAGCACCAGGGGCAACAGGATGTTGTCCTTCACCGAGAAGGTGTCCAGCAGGTTGAAATCCTGGAACACAAAGCCCAGGTTCTCCCGGCGGAACCGGGCCAGCTCCGCATCCCCCACCAGGCTCATGTCCTCCCCGTCCAGCAGCACCTCCCCGGCGGTCTGCCTGTCCAGGGCGGCCAGGATGTTCAGCAGCGTGGTCTTGCCCGAGCCCGATTCCCCCATGATGGCAACAAACTCCCGGTCCTCCACCAGGAAGCTCACGTCCCGCAGGGCCTCCACCTGGATGGTGCCAAAGCGGGTGGTATAGGTTTTTTTCAGGTGTTTTACGTCTAAGATGGCCAATTCCTTCACTCCTTCCCTGGCGGACAGGCAGTCCGGCCGGTTGTGGCCTCAGGATGCCAGAAAAAGGGAGACCCTGCCTTAATCATGGCTTACAAAGGGCAGGGGCAAACGAACAGTTTTGTCACATAGGGCAGGCATCAGTCCCGGGGCGGCTGCTGGCGGCCAAAGGCCAGGGTGGCGGTGGTGCCGGCACCGGGGGCGGACATGAAGTGCAGGCCGATGTCCATGCGCTCGCAGGCGGCCCGGGCCAGGTAGAGGCCCATGCCGGTGGCCCGGGGGTCCAGGTGGCCGTTTTCCCCGGTGTAGCCCTGCTCCGTGATCCGGGGCAGGTCCTGCTTTGGGATGCCCATGCCGCTGTCCGTCACCTGGAGGCAGCCTGCGGCCCCGTCCCAGTGGATGCGGATGCCCCCCGCCGCCGTGTACTTGATGGCGTTGGACAGCAGCTGGTCCAGCACGAAGCCCAGCTGCTTGTCATCGGTGGTCACCTGGATGTCATCAGGGATTGCAACCTGAAGGGACAGCTGCTTGAGCACAAACAGCCGGGCATGGCGCCGGGCCGCGGCAGCGGCAATGTCCTTGAGGCGGTGGGGCGCAAACAGGTAGTCGTCCATCCGGGCGTCCAGCTTGAAGAAGTTCAGGGCCATGTCCACCTGGCGCTCGATTTTGTACAGCTCGTCCAGCAGCGGCGCCCGGCGGGGGCTGTCCACATGGCCCAGCAGCAGCCGGGAGGCCGCGATGGGGGTTTTGATCTGGTGGCTGAAGGAGGCGGTGTAGGCCTGCAGGCGCTGGTAGCGCTCCTGCTCCCGGCCGGCGGCCTCCTGGTGCAGCCTTGCCAGCTGGCGCAGCAAATCCTGGTAGTCCCCTTCCAGGGTGCCCCCGGGGGGCGGCAGGTGCTGGAGGGAGGCCGGCAGGGCGCTTTGCAGCCCGGCCAGGTCCCGGTGCTTTTTCCGCACCCGGGCCAGGTCCCAGATGCCCAGGAACAACAGCAAAACCAGGCAGATTTCCCCGGCATACAGGGCCGGCGCCGTCGGCACCTGGTGCAGCGCCAGCACCAGGGCAAAGATGGCCGTCGCCGCCGCCAGGATCAGCAGGGCTGGCCAGCGCTGGCCCAGGTATGCCTTCCATAGGGGCCTGACGCCCCCTTTTGCCTGCGTCTTCATGGCAGCAAATACCCCATGCCCTTTTTGGTTTCAATGAAGTCGGTGAGGCCGATGTCCGCCAGCTTCCTGCGCAGGCGGGCCACGTTCACCGTCAGGGTGTTGTCGTCCACATAGCTGTCATCCTCCCACAGGGCCACCATTAATTCCTCCCGGGGCACGATGCTGCCCTTGTTTTGCAGCAGGGTCTGGAGGATGCGGTGCTCGTTGCGGGTCAATTCGGCCTCCCGGTCCCCGTGGCGCACCAGGGCCAGGGCCCGGTCGTATTCCAGGCCCCGGTGGGACAGCACCGGGCTGGGGGCGGCATAGCCGTAGCTGCGCCGCAAGAGGGCCTCCACCTTGGCGGTTAAGAGGGACAGGTCAAAGGGCTTGGCCAGCAGGTCGTCCGCCCCCAGGCCCATGGCGGTGACGGCGTTCATGTTGTCCCCGGCGGAGGTGATGAACAAAATGGGCACGGGGGAGAGCTTGCGGATCTCCCGGCACCAGTGAAAGCCGTTGCGGCCGGGCAGCATCAGGTCCATCAGCACCAGGTGGGGGTCCAGTGCTTCAAACTCGGTTTCCAGGTCCAAAAACCCTTCCCGGATGACCACCTCATAGCCCCAGCCCGTCAGGTGGCGGGCCACCTCCTGGGCGATGACCGGGTCGTCCTCAACCAGCAGTATTCTGTACATCCTCGCGCCCTCCTTCTGCCAAAGTATAGCACGCTTTGGCGGGATTGTTGCCGCAGCGCCCCTGTTTTGGTGTATACTGGGGAAGGAATCAAGGCGCCTAAACAGGCGAAGAAACGGAGGACACATTTTTGATAGCCCTGGGAAGCGACCATGCGGGACTGCCGCTGAAAACCGAGATCATCAAGCTCTTAAAGGAGCGTAACCTGGACTTCATCGACTTTGGCACCGACAGCAATGAGCGGGTGGACTACCCGGTCTTCGGCCGCAGGGCGGCGGAGGCCGTGGCCAGCGGCCAGTGCGAAAAAGGCCTCATCTTCTGCGGCAGCGGCATCGGCATTTCCATCTCCGCCAACAAGGTGGCGGGCATCCGCTGCGCGGTGTGCTCGGACTGCTATTCTGCCGTCATGTCAAGGGCCCACAACGACGCCAACATGCTGGCCCTGGGGGCCAGGGTGGTGGGGGTGGACCTGGCCAGGATGATTGTGAACCTCTTCCTGGACACGGAATTTGAGGGCGGCCGCCACGCAGACCGGGTGAAACTGATCCACGGCATCGAGGCGGATTACCGCGGCCAGTATACGGAGGAGGAGCGCTCCGCGGGCTGCTGAGCCTGCTGATAAACAAGAGGAGGGAACCCGAAGCGGATACCTCCTTCACTCAACATATCGGAGACATAAAGATGCTCGGCCCACGAGTGGGTTTATTCCTTCGTCTGGTATGAGGAACTGTCATCAAAAGATCAACCCGGCGGAAACCGCCGGGTTGCCTTTGTCCGCTTGATAATCAGGATCAGTTTCCTACCAGCATGCTAATAAGCGCAACCAGCTCCTCCGGGCTCACAGTGCCGTCATTGTTCAGGTCCACGTTGCCCAGGCGTTTGATGGGGCTTTTGTTGACCATGTGGTTCACGGTAACCAGGAGGTCCTGGAACGTAACTTTGCCGTCGCCATCTGCATCCCCTTTTACGCCGGAGAGGATGTTGAAGCGGGGGGAATAGCTGGCCACCACGATTCCGGCTGCGTCCCACACCTCAATGAAGAGCTGGCCGCTGACCCCGGTGGGTACTTTCAGGCTGGTGGTGCTGGTTTCGGGTTTTTGCGAAATGGCGCCGTAATACTGATCCTTGTCATAGATGACCCACTCACAGTGATAGGTATAGGGCTTCACTCCGCCGCTTACCTCCCAGGAGGCGGAGATGGTCCCGCCCTCTTCCACCCTGGTCCGGTCCAGGGCCAGGCTGAGGTTCATCTTTTCATATCTGGGAGCACCTGTGATGGTCACTATCCGGGATTCTTCCTGCTTCCGCCCATCCTGATCCCGCACCTGCAGGTAAATGGTGGCCTGGGTGCCCATCACCGGGGTTGTGGCAAAGCTTCCCTTCAAAGGCGCTTCATCCAGATCTTGATACGATGCTACCTGAGAGATTCTCGAATCCACCACTGTCCAGTGGCAAGCTTCGACATAGGGCCCATTTCCCCCTTGAATGTCCCAGGAGGCGGTTACCGTTCCTCCCAGGGCCAGGGTGGCTGTGTCCACCTTCAGGTTCAGGTTGATGGGGTTCACATCCCCGGCCACGGTGATGGGCAGTTCCCTGGAGTGAATGGGGGGCGAGGTCTCGTTGTTTTCACGCACATTGATTCTGATGGTGCCCGTCCCTTGCATATAGGGGGTGAAATCGGCAGAAAAGGGGCCTGATTTGGTGCCATTGAAGTTTGTGTCGAAAGCGCCGGGGAAACTGCAGGAAATGCTGTATTGATATTCCGTGGCATCTGTGCTGTCCACCGGGGCGACTTGGACCTTGATGGTTTCTCCTGCCTTCACAATGGAACGGTCCAGGCTGACGTTGAACTTTCTGGTGGACATCAACACGGGGTCGCTTTTGAAAGCGTAGACCCGGCCATCTGCATCGGTGACGTTCACCTTAAAATGGACAGGTGCGGAGTAATCGGCGCGTATGGTATAGGTCTTGCTGCCGGAAGCGTCCAGGGTTTCATCGTTTATCCACCAGAAATCCGGCCTGCCTTTGATGCTCTGGTAGGGCGTTTTTCCGCCGGTCACCTGCCAGGTGAAGGTGACGGCTTCCCCGGGGTTGAATTCCGCCCCGGAGGAAGTGATCACACAGGTGGGCGGGTTCGCTGCGTAGCCGGTGATACCGATGGTCCCACGAACGCTGGATTCATATCCGTTTGCGTCTTGGAAATGCACGCGCACATCAGCGCGGTCGCCGAATGCTGGGGTATAGGTGAAGGTGCCGGCGGGCTTTTCAATCAGAACGCTTTGGATAAACGTGTTGTTTTCATAGAGTTCGATCTGTGCTCGTTTTGCATTATAGGGCGCCACGCCACCCAGGGCCGACCAGGTGATCTCAATGGGCACACCCACTGCCATCACCGGGGCAGAAAACTGAATGTTCCCTTCAAGATAGCCGCTTGCGCCGGTGATCTCAAACCATTCAGAGGAAAAGTGAAGGCTCTCGTCCGTCTCCTTGTGGTCCAGGGCCACATTGAAAGCCCCGCTGTTCCCAGTTGTAGGCACAAAGGTGATATGGCCCGGGGCTTCCGTTGTTTCTCCCCAGGTTCCATTCATCCAGACCCGGAGGTCATACTTGCTGATGTCCCCGGTCAGCTTATAACTGGCCTTGATGGCTTCTCCCACCTTCACAGTGGTTTTGTCCAGGGTGAAGGTACAGGTGATGGGGTTGTTGTTCTGGGGGGAGGTGACATGGAAATAAGGGGTGACGGCTTCCAGGTCATGGCCTGTGCCGGTCCGGGGATTGGTGGTGATGTGGACAAGAAATTTCAGCTGCCCCTTGACGCCGCCCCGGGGCCTGATGGCAAACGGTCCGCCGGTGTCCCGGGAGGTGTCCACCCCCTCATCCGTCCTCACAAAGGAGAAGGTGGAGCCGTCTGCATTGTGTCTGGTGTAGATATAGTCCAGGTGGACATAGGTATAGTTTTCCGGCATCCCTGTTATCTGCCAGGTGCCCGTCAACATGCCGTCCTCAGGCACGCTGCTCTGATCCAGGGTGATTGACAGCACCGGTTCGGCGGCAGCAGCCCGGGTCGGCAGCGACACCAGGGCAGCCAGGCAGACCACAGCCAGCAGGAGGCCTATTGCACGTTTTTTCAATGGGATGTCCTCAACTTTCTATTTTCTTTGCATGTTCGATACCTGTATTATACTGATATAATCAGATTTGTACAGATGCCGTGAGATGGTCACCTGGTTTTTGCCTGGTTCCGGCTGATTTTTCCAGGCCTCCAGTATATTGTATACAATCCGGCTGATTTATCGCCAGAAAAGACGGTATATTGATAGTGCAATGGATGGGTTTTCAGCGTGTGCGTCCTGCACAGTCTGGAAAACAACAAAACACTGGCAGGATTGACAAACAACGGAAATCCATCTATACTTGCATCAACGGAAGCATGCTGTGTCATGTTTCAAGCAAACTGAATCCAAGCCCGGGATGGGCAAAATAAAAGGAGGATTTCTGGAATGAAGAAACTCGTAACCCTGCTTGTGGCTTTGTCGATGCTTTTGGGCATCATGGGCCTGGCAAGCGCCGAGGAAGCTGCCTACGACCTGGGCGGCAACACCGTGAAGGTACGCCTGTGGGACAGCCCCAACCCCTACGCGGAAGACGTGTCCGAGGTGGACAAGGAAAAATGGCTGCCCATCTACGAGGGGCTCAAGGAAAAATACAACGTCAATTTTGAGTTCTACACCACCACCACCGAGTGGGGCGAGATGCCCAACGAATGGATCATGTCCGTGGCGTCCGGCACCCCCGCCTGGCACATCACCAACAACTTCTCCGTCATGTGGCTGCCCCAGATGGTGGCCAACAAGGCGGTGGCCGATGTGAAGGCAGGTGTGGACACCCTGGACATCCCCCAGGGCTTGAAGGAACTGGCGGTGTTCTCCGGCGTCACCGCCGGCTTCAACACCGGCTATCCCGGCACCGAGGTGCTCACCTTCAACCGCAAGATGATCAAGGATGCGGGCATGGAGTATGACCCGGGCGAGATGTTCAAGATGGGCAAGTGGAGCTATGACGACTTCTATGCCTACATGACCGAATTGCAGAGCAAGCTGCCCGAAGACACCTATGCCTTCTTCATCGACCCCTACTACTGGGCCATCTTTGCACCTCCCGGCAACAACACCATGATGGTCAACACCGACTTCACCGTCAACATGGCCACCGACCCCTACATCGAGTCCTTTGAAGCCCTGAAGAAGCTCTTCGATGCCAAGGTGGTCCGTCCCGCCAACACCAACGACGCCGGCGACCCCGACTACTGGGGCACCCCCGCCGCCACCTTTGACCAGGGCGTGGAAGTGGCCATGACCCACCGGGCCATGTGGCAGGTGGGCACCCTGAACTCGAACCAGCTGGACTGGGGCATCGTGCCCTATCCCTGGGGCAGCAGCGTGAAGCTGGGCACCGAGGGCGACTACACCACCCTGTCTGAGGAATACCACACCGCCTACTACGACATGGGCGTCATGGGCGTGATGCTGGAAGGCGTAGAGAAGGACTTCCCCGGCCTGGAGAAGGACTATGTCATCAAGGCCCTCACCAACCTGACCTATGACCTGTTTGTGGACGACGAGGCCAAGGAGCGCCTGGCCAAGGAAGCGGCCGAGCCCGCCCAGGACGATGAGGAGATCGACATCGGCTCCTTCCAGGACGAGCTCTCTGCCGAGCTGTATGCCTGGATGAACAAGCGCGTCCTCTTCAACCCCCTGCCTGCCATCGGCGGCCTGAACCTGTGGGTGTCCTCCTCCTTTGACGAGGAGCGCCAGGTGGGCATGGGCGGCATCAACCGCATCATCTACGACAAGAACCTCCCCATCCGCGCCACCTTCGAGGCGGCCGCTGTGGAGCTGGAGACTGCCTTTAAGGATGCAGGCTTCCTGAAATAATTCAACACACCAAACCAACAAGGGGGGGCTGCCGCTGCTGCGGCAGCCTCCTTTTGCTGTACCCGCCGGGTGTTTGACTGGCAAAAAAACGGGGATATACCAAGAATTGGAGGCTGCGGAAGCAGCTGTAACAGGGGCTGCAGGCGGGGGGCGCGGCCTTGCGCCACCGGGTCAAATCTGTTACAATTCAAACAATTCACAACGAAAACCCATGCTGTGTCTGGCGGACTCTGTCCGCTCCTTGACTGTATGATCTGGGGTAACACATGAAGAGATTGCTGCTATTGTTCATAGCCCTGTGCCTGGTCTGCGGGTGTGTCACCGCGCTTGCCCAGAGCAAAACGGTGCCCCCCTACCGGGACACCCTGTTCCGCTTTGCGGAACTGCCCCGCAACCAGCCGGAGGTCACCATCGCCGCCAGGGACTACCTGGATGCTGACATGGCGGACCTGAAAGTGCTGGCGGATGGCAGCCTGTTTACCGGGGATGCGGGCCAGGTGGATTTCCTGGTGGAGGTGCCGGAAACCGCCCTGTACACCATCCACGTCACCTACCAGCCGGTGCCCAGCATGGGGGGCGACATCCAGCGGGCCATCCTCATCAACGGAAGCCTGCCCTTCTCTGAGGCCGGGGAAATCGTCTTCTCCCGCCAGTGGGGGGACATCAGCCAGGACTATAAGCAGGTGGCGGGCAACCAGCCCTTCCCCTCCCAGGTGGAAACCCCCGCCTTTGCCACCGTCCCCCTGAAGGACGCCATGGGCTACGAGGTGGAGCCCCTGCTGTTCCGCTTTGAACAGGGCAGCAACATCCTGTCCTTCAAGTCCCTGCGCCAGGCCATGCTCATCCGCGACATCACTTTGGGCCAGGCCCGGCAGCTGCCGGACTACGACACCTACCTGCAGGGCCACCTGGAAGCAGGCGCCCGGGAATATGCCGGGGCGCCGGTGAAAATCCAGGCGGAGGATGCCATTCTCAAATCCAGCCCCAGCTTCTACCCCGTCAACGACCGCACCTCCCCCCTGACGGAGCCCTACCACCCCAGCTACATCGTCCTCAACACCATCGGCGGCACCGCCTGGAACGAGCCGGGGGAGTGGATCACCTGGGAGGTGGAAGTGCCGGAGGACGGCCTCTACCGCATTGTCACCCGCTTCAGCCAGTCGGAGATGCGGGGCCTGTACGCCGCCCGGCAGCTGTCCATCAACGGGGAGATTCCCTTCAAAGAGGCGGCGGACCTGCGCTTTTACCACGGCACGGGCTTTCAGCTGCAGCCCCTGGGGGCCCACCGGGCCGACCCCGCCCGGGCGGAGGACACCGCGGCCTATTGGTTTTATTTCACAAAGGGCACCCACCGGCTGACCCTGGAAATGTCCCTGGGGGAATTGGGCCAGGTGCTTAGGAAACTGGAGCAGGTCATCGGCCAGCTCAACAGCCTCTACCGCCAGATTGTGTCCATCACCGGCTCCGTGCCCGATGTCTACCGGGACTACCTGCTCTACACCCGGGTGCCCGGCCTGGCCCGGCAGACGGAGGAGCGCCTCATCGACCTGCGCGCCCTGAAGGACGAGCTGCTGGCCCTCACCGGCCAGAGCAGCGAATACACCGCCGGCCTCACCCGCCTCATCGCCACCATGGAGGCCTTTGACAACGACAGCGAGGAGGTGGTGAAGCGGCTTTCCCCCATGAAGGAGTCCATCTCCGCCGTGGGCAAGGCCCTGCTGGACATGAAAAACCAGCCCCTGAAACTGGACTACCTCCTCCTGGCCGGGGAGGACCTGGGGGGCGCCCGGGCGGAAGGGAATGTCCTGGAGAAAGCCCTGCACACCGTCCTGTCCTTTGCCGGCTCCTTCAGCAATGATTATTCCGTGGCCGGGGCCCTCACCGAAGACACCAGCAAGGAGCTGGAGGTGTGGCTGTCCACCGGCCGGGACCAGTACGACGTCATCCGCCGGCTGGTGAACGAGTCCTATGAAAACCAGTACGGCACCAAGGTGAACATCAAATTGATCAGCCCGGATGTGATGCTGCCCAGCATCATGACCGGCCGGGGCCCGGACCTCACCATCCAGATTGCCAACACCGCGCCGGTGAACTTCGCCTTCCGGGGCGCCGCCCTGGACCTGACGGAGTTCCCGGATTATGAGGAGGTGGCTGCCGCCTTCCTCCCCGCCGCCATGACCTCCTTCCTCTACCAGGACGGGGTCTATGCCCTGCCGGACCAGATGTCCTTCCCGGTGATGTACTACCGCAGCGACATCCTGGATGCCCTGGGCCTTGACATCCCCGAAACCTGGGAGGACCTGGTGGCCCTGATCCCCCAGTTGCAGCGCAACAACATGGAGATCTACCTGGACACCGCCCCCCCGGCCAGCCTGGGCACCGCGGTGTCCATGGGCAGCGGCAAGCCGGTGAACACCATCTTCCTCTCCCGCCTGTTCCAGACCGGGGGGGAACTGTATCAGCCGGACGGCCGCGCCAGCGACCTGAACACCGCAGCAGCCTACGAGGCCTTCAAGTTCTGGACCCAGTTCTACACCCAGCACGGCTTCCCCCTGGAGATGGACTTCGTCACCCGCTTCCGCATTGGCGAGGTGCCCCTGGGCATTGTGGATTTGTCCACCTACACCCGCCTGGCGGTGTCGGCACCGGAGATCAAGGGGGCCTGGAGCATCGCCCAGGTGCCCGGCACCCGGGATGAAGAAGGCCGCCTGGTCCGGGCGGTGCCCGCGGTGACCGGCGCCTGCATGATCGTCAAAAACAGCGTGGAAGCCCGGGACCGCAAGCAGGAGGCCTGGGACTTCCTCAAGTGGTGGACCAGCGCCCAGACCCAATTGCACTATGCCCGGGAGATGGAAACCGTCCTGGGCCAGGCCGGCCGCTACCTGGTGGCCAACCTGCAGGCCTTTGACACCGTGGCCTGGCCGCCCCAGGTGACCCCGGTTTTGAAAGCCACCCTGCCCACTTTGAGGGGCATCCCCCAGGTGCCCGGGGGCTATATCACCGGGCGCTACCTGGACAACGCCTTTGTCACCGTCATCACCAAGTATGAAAACACCTCTGACACCCTGTATGACATGACCCGGCTGATTGACGAGGAAATTGCCGCCAAGCGGGCGGAGTTCCATCTGGATGAGGAAGGGGTGAAGAAATGAGCCAGCGCGTCATGAAGCGCCCGGCGCCCGCCGGCATCACCCGGTGGCAGTACCAGCGCCAGGTGATGAGAAAATCCCGCCAATTGTACCTGATGCTGACGCCCTACATGCTGTTTTTTGGACTGTTCACGGTGATCCCGGTGTTCATGTCCATCTATTACAGCTTCACCCGGTTTGACCTCCTGCAGCCGGCGCAGTTTGTGGGCTTCTCCAACTACATGCGCCTCTTCCTGGACGACCCCATCTTCCTAAAGGCCGTCCAGAACACCTTCATCCTGGCCATGATCATCGGCCCCTTCGGCTATATCTTCTCCTTCCTCATGGCCTGGCTCATCAACGAGCTGCCGGCCAAGTTAAGGGCGGTGTTGACGGTGATCTTCTACGCCCCCTCCATCTCCGGCAATGCCTATATGATTTTCGCCATGCTCTTTTCCGGGGATGCCTACGGCTATATCAACGCCTACCTCCTCAACTGGGGCATCATCACCGGGCCCATCCTCTTCCTCAGGGATGAGCGCTACATGATGCTCATCGTCATCCTGGTGTCCCTGTGGATGAGCCTGGGTGTGGGCTTCCTGTCCTTCATCGCAGGCCTTCAGGGGGTGGATAAGGCCCAGTACGAGGCGGCGGAGATTGACGGCATCAAAAACCGCTGGCAGGAATTGTGGTACATCACCCTGCCCAACATGCGGCCCCAGCTGCTCTTTGGCGCGGTGATGGCGGTGACGGGCTCCCTGTCGGTGGCGGATGTCACCGTGGCCCTAAACGGCTTCCCCTCCACCAACTACGCCACCCACACCATCATCAACCACCTAAACGACTACGGGGTCATCCGCCTGGAGATGGGCTACGCCTGCGCCATTGCGGTGCTGCTGTTCTTCATCATGCTGGGGCTGAACCAGCTGATCCAGCGGCTGCTCAGAAAGGTGGGCACCTGATGGACAGAAAGCTGACCCGCAAGGAGCGCCAGTTCCAGAAAATGCTGGCGGCCACCCAGCAAAAACCTAAACGGCTGCCCAGAACGGCCCTGGGCCGCTTCCTCACCAGCCACAAGTCCAACCGCTCGGTGGGGGGCAGCCTCACCCTGCTGGCCTTCCTCTTCGCCTTTGCCCTGTTGAGCCTCTTCCCGGTGGTGTTCATGGTGTCAAACGCCTTCAAGCCCTTAAACGAGCTGTTCATCTTCCCGCCCAAGCTCTTTGTGATGCAGCCCACCACCGCCAATTTTTCGGACCTCTTTGGCCTCTTGGCCAATTCCCTGGTGCCCTTCCTGCGGTATTTGTTCAACACCCTCTTCATCGTTGTGCTGGGCAGCGTGGGCCATGTGCTGCTGTCCTCCATGGCGGCCTTCCCCCTGGCCAAGTTCAACTTCCCCGGGGTGAAGCTCTTAAACCGCATGATCCTGCTGGCCCTGATGTTTAGTACCGCTGTCACCGCGGTGCCCAACTTCATGATGCTCAGCTGGCTGCGGCTCATCGACACCTACTGGGCGGTGATCCTGCCCTCCCTGGCCCTGTCCGTGGGCCTCTTCCTGATGAAAAACTTCATGGAGCAGGTGCCCGACGCCCTGATTGACGCCGCCAGCATCGACGGCTGCAGCTATTTCACCATGCTGTGGAAGATTGTGATGCCGGCGGTGAAGCCCGCCTGGATCACCCTGTTCATCATCTCCTTCCAGGGCCTCTGGGGGGCCACCGGCGGCAGCTTCCTGTACAAGGAAAACATCAAGCCCCTCTCCGCCATGCTGGGGCAGATTGCCGGCGGCGGCGTGGGCCGCACCGGTGTGGTGGCCGCCATCAGTCTGATGATGTTCATGGTGCCCGTCACCATCTTCATCATCTCCCAGAGCAACGTGCTGGAAACCATGACCACTTCCGGCATCAAGGAATAAGGGGGTGACGGCATGAAAAAAAGAACCTGGCTCCTCATGGTCTGCGCCCTGTTGCTGATAGCCAGCCTGCAGGCAACAGCTGAGCAGGGCAGCGCCAACTACCTGTATTCCCCCCACAAGGAGCTGCTGCCCGTGCCCCCGGCCTATGTGTGGGAGCGCTCCTTAACCGCCAGCCGCCTGCCCGGGGTGGACAACCTGGCCAATCTCAGTGACGCCACGGTGAAGGACGGCAGAATCTACGTCCTCTGCCAGGACAAGCTGCTGGTCTTTGACGAGGACTTTGGCCTCATCTCCCTGGTCCTGGCCTACCAGGAAGAGGGGGAGAGCCAGATGCTCGCCGGCTGCACCGGGCTGTTTGTGAACCCGGATGACAGCCTCTACATCACCCAGGCCGAGCAGGCCCGGATCTTGCACTTAAACCCGGACTTCACCCTGAAACGGGTGCTGGAGCGGCCCCGGATTGACGGCTTTGAAAACGTCAACTACCGCCCCACCAAGCTGGTGGCGGACGAGGCCGGCCGCCTGTACGTGGTGGCCAAGGGCATGTACGAGGGCATCGTGGAACTGCAGCAGGACGGCAGCTTCTCCCGCTTTTACGGGGTCAACGAGGTGCGCTTCAACGCGGCGGACCTGCTCTGGCGCCGCCTGGCCACCAAGGAGCAGCGGGCCCGGCAGCAGCTGTGGCTGCCCACGGACTTCACCAACGTGGCCATCGACAAGGACGGCTTCATCTTCGCCACCATTATGGAATCCCGGGGCCAGCTGATCAAGCGCCTAAACGCCAAGGGGCAGAACATCCTGCGCACCGGCGCCCAGGTGGACTACCCCGGCGGGGACATGCGGGTGAACCAGGCCGGCTACGGCATCCCCACCGGCCCCTCCCAGTTCATTGCGGTGGACGTCAACGACTACGGCGTCTTCATCCTGCTGGACAGCACCAGAAGCCGCCTCTTCGCCTACAACGAGGACGGCAGGCTGCTGTACACCCTGGGGGGCCAGGGGGACAGGCGGGGCTATTTCCGCAGCCCTGTGGACGTGGACTTCCTGGGGGACCGCATCGTGGTGCTGGACCAATTGGCCCAGTCCATCGAGATTTTTGCCCCCACCGACTACGGCCGGGCCCTGAACCTGGCGGTGGCGCACCAGCACTTCAACCGCTTTGAAGAGGCGGCGGAGGCCTGGCGGGTAGCCCTCGGGTACAACCACAACCTCACCCTGGCCTATTCCGGCATCGGCCGCTCCCTGCTGCGGGAGGGCAAATACGAGGAGGCCCTGAACTACCTCCAGCGGGGGGACGACCGGGAGTATTACTCCAAGGCCTACGCCCAGGTGCGCAACGACTACCTGAAAACCCATTTTGACATCATCGTCCTGGGGCTCCTGGCGGTGATCATCCTGCCCCTGGTGGCAGTGAAGCTGCTGCGCCGCAGGTCGCGCAAGGAGGTGCAGGCATGACCAGTTTTGCAAAAAGCGGGACCCGTTTTGTGGACACCTTCTGGCGCTTCCCCTTCAGCATCCTGGGCAGGCCCTTCAAGGGCTTTGACGAGATGAAATGGGGGGGCAAGGGCCGGTACAGCTTTGCCATCTTCGTCCTGGTCTTTGCCTGCCTGCTGTCGGTGGCCGAGTTTGTCTACACGGGCTTTCTCATCAACACCGGCAACCCCTACCTGTTCAACTCCCTCTTCCTGGCCCTGGGCACCGCCTTCCCGGTGATGCTGTTTGTCACCGCCAACTGGTCCATCACCACCCTGCTGGACGGCAAGGGCCGCTACGGCGAAATCTTCCAGGCCACCATGTACGCCATGTTCCCCATGACCATCCTGCGCCTGCTGGCCCTGATTTTAAGCCGGGTGCTGACCCTGGAGGAAATGACGGTGGTCACCACCCTGCGCACCCTGGGTGGGGTCATCTTCTTCCTCTACCTCTTCATCGCCCTGGTGGTGGTGCACGAGTACACCTTCGGCAAGGCCCTGGGCAGCCTGCTGCTCACCGTGGCCAGCATGATGGTGATCACTTTCGTATTGATGCTGTTCTTCGCCCTGGTGGCGGATGTGGCGGATTTCTTCCGCATCATCACCAAGGAAATCATCTTCAAGTATTTTTAGAAAGGGGTGTCCGCATGAAAAAAATCTTCTGTCTCCTGTTGCTTGTGGCACTCCTGATGCCGGGCCTGCCCCCCGCCGGGGCCAGCGGCCTGGCCCCTGAGGGCTTCACCCTGATGGCGGAAAACGAGGCGCTGGCCCTGTACCTGCGGGAAAAGGACATGCTTTTGCAGGTGACCCACAAGGCCACCGGACGGTTCATCCAGTCCAGCCTCATGGGCGGCCAGCAGGGCAACCAGGTGGTGAAGAACCTGCAAAAATCCATGTTCAACGTCACCTTCATCGTCAACGCCAAAAGCGGCACCGTCTCCGCCATGGACAGCCATTCCATGGGGGTGATGATGGGGGGCGTCACGGCAGAGCAGACGGCAGGCGGCCTGCGCCTCCATTTCACCGTGGGGGACACCAAGCTGACGGAGGACGACCTGCCCAAGATGATCCCCCTGGAGAAATACAACGCGCTGCTCAAGCCCCATTTCAGCGAGAAAAACGACAAAACCTTCCGGGGCACCTATGTCCTGGTGGGGGGCAACCAGTGGATCCGGTCCAAGGATCAGGGCATGGGGGCCCTGGCCATCAAGCAGCTGTATGCCCTGCTGTTTGAAACCGGCCAGTACACCCAGGAGGACCTGATTGAAGACAACCTGGCCTTCGGCCACGAGCGCGCCGTCTTCAACCCCCGCTTGTCCCTGGCCCTGGATTTCCGCCTGGACGGGGATGACCTGCTGGTCTCCCTGCCCCTTGACAGCGTGGAAACCACCCCGGACAACCACCTGACCGTGGTGGAAATCCTGCCCTATTTCCTCTCCGCCACCCGGGAGGACAGCGGCTATTTCCTGGTGCCCGACGGCCCCGGGGGGCTGATTCCCTTCAACTCCGGCAACACCACGGCCCTGTCCTATCTGGACCAGGTCTACGGGCCGGACCCATTGAAGAACATCAACCGCTACCAGAGCCCCCGGTCCCGGATTCAACTGCCGGTCCTGGGCATGAAGAAAAACGGCCTCTCCGCCCTGGCCATCATCGAGGAAGGGGCCGAGATGGCAGAATTGTTCGCCGACATCTCCGGCCGGGCGGACGAGTTCAACCGGGCCAGCATCCGCTTTGTGCTGCGGGACATCGAGGCGGTCTCCCTGCTGGGCAACCAGTCCATCACCGTGCCCCGCTTCAGCGACGACGTGTACACCGGCAGCTTCCGGGTGCGTTACAAGCTCTTCTTTGAAGAGGATTTCGGCTATGTGGAGATGGCCAGGGCCTATCAGGACTACCTGATCAAGCGGGGGATGCTGACATCATCCGCCCCCCTGGAGACGGCCCCCGTCTTCATCGAAACCCTGGGTGCCTTTTCCAAACAGAAGTTCTTCCTGGGCATCCCCTACCGCTCCACCGTCACCGCGGGCAGCCTGCCCCAGATCAAAAGCATCTACGAGGCCTTGAAAGCAAAGGGCCTGGGCAGGATCCACCTGTCGGTCTACGGCCTGCTGGAAGGGGGCATGAAGCATTATTCCCTCAGCAGCCTGAAGCTGGACCCCAACATGGGGGGGCTTGCGGAATGGAACCGGCTGCGGGACGCGGTGACCGCCGGGGGGGACGAGATCCTGCCCAGCGTCTACATGAACACCGTCTACGGGCGCAAGCGCTTCAACTACTACCAGGACGCTGCCAGGCTCCACAACGGGGACGCGGCCAGCGTCATGGTGATGCAGGAAAGCACCATGCTGCCGGCCCTGATGCCCTACCAGAGCTATTACCTCTCCCCCCACAGCCTGAAGGACTATGTGGAAAAGGCGGCCCAGTCCCTGTCGGGCCTGTCGCCCTCGGCCCTCCATGTCAGGGACCTGGGCTTCAGCCTGGTGCCGGACTATGCCAGGCGCAAGAACATCTCCAGGGTGCATGCCAGGCCCGGCTACCAGGAAGCCCTCAAGGAGCTGGCGGCCAGTTTTCCCCTGGCCCTCAGCCGCCCCAATGACTATGCCTTCCCGCATGCCACCTACGCCATGAACCTGCCCACCTCGGGCAACGGCTTCAAGGTGGTGGAGACGGCGGTGCCCTTCCTGCCCCTGGTGCTGGAGGGTTGCCTGCCAGGGGCGGTGAGCCCCATGAACCTGGCCGCCCACCAGAACCCCGGGGTGCTGCTGCTTCACGCCATGGAGGCCCGGCTCTTCCCGGCCTTCACCTTAAGCCATGCCCCGGAAACCGTCTTCCACGACACCCAGGACAAGGAGTTCATGAGCTTTTTCACCACCCAGTATGAGGGCCAGCTGGACCGGATTGCCGACATCAGCCAGCAGTATGAGGCCTTCTACCAGCAGGTGAAAGGCGCCCGCACCCTCTCCCACGAGGTGGTGAACCAGCAGGTGCGCCGCATCCGCTACGACAACGGGATGACCCTGCTCATCAACTACGGCAGCGCACCCTATCTGAGCCCTGAAGGCACCGTGGAAGGCGGTTTCTACCTTCTGACAGGAGGCCAGCAATGACTGCCCTGCGCAAACAAAACCCAAAAACCGGCTCCTGGTACTACCGGCTGCCCTTCCCCAAGAAGATGGGGCTGTGGGGGATCATCTTCCTGATTCCCTGGCTCATCGGCTTCTTCGTCTTTTTCCTCTACCCCATGGTCCAGGTGGTACGCTACAGCTTCCACGACATGTCCATCATCCCGGAGTTGGAGCTCACCTTCACCGGCCTGGCCAACTACAACCAGGCCCTGCGGGTGGACCCCAACTACCTGCGGGCCATGGTGAACACCCTGGGGGAGGTGCTGCTGATGACCCCCCTGGTGGTGATCTTCTCCCTCTTGTGCGCCATTCTGCTCAACGGAAAGTTCCGGGGCCGGGCCATCGCCCGGGCGGTCTTCTTCATCCCCATCATCATGGCCACAGGCCTGATGCTGGACCGGGTCACCAACCTCTCTGCCCAGCTGGTCACCGCCGGCGCCCAGACCGCACCCTCCTTTGGCGCGGGCACCATTGCCGAGCTGCTGTTTTCCATCGGCATCGGCCGGGAGGCAGTCAGCTACCTCCTGCGCTCCGTCAACGACATCTTCAAGGTGGTGTCCCTCTCGGGCATCCAGATCTTGATCTTCCTCTCCGCCCTCCAGTCCATCAGCCCCTCCCTGTATGAGGTGGCGAAGATTGAGGGGGCCACCGGCTATGAAACCTTCTGGAAGGTGACGGTGGTGATGGTGTCCCCCATGGTGCTCACCGTCAGCGTCTACACCCTGGCCGACCTCTTCCTGCGCTCCCCGGTGATCGAACTCACCTACGCGGTTGCCTTCAGGCGCTCCCAGTTCGGCCTGTCCGCCGCCATGAGCGTGCTGTACCTGTTGATGTGCATCCTGGTGATCGGCATCGTCAGCTGGCTGATTAAAAAGGTGGTGTTCTATTATGACTGACAAGGCCCTGCGCCTGACACGGAGCGCCCGGGACAAGCGGCACTTCAACAAGCCCCTGCTGCAAAAGAAGGCCAAGGGCCTGCTGGTGAGCGTGCTGCGCTTCGCCCTGATTGTGTGCCTCAGCTACCTGATCCTGGCCCCCATTTTGCGGAACCTCACCCAGGCCTTCACCCACCCGGACGACCTGGGCATGGCCACCAGCATCTGGCTGCCCCAGCGCATCTCCACCCAGAACTGGCATGTGTCCCTATTAATGCTGGACTACTGGAAGGCCCTGCCCTACACCTTTTTGCACACCAGCATCATGGTGCTGCTGCAAACCCTGTGCGCCATGCTGGCGGGCTATTCCTTCGCCCGGTTCAAGTTCCGCTTCCGGGGGCTGCTGTTCGCCTTTGTGGTGTTCACCATCATCGTGCCGCCCCAGGTGTTCATGATGCCCCAGTACCTCTTCTTCCGGAAGTTTGACATCTTCGGCATCATCACCCTGATTACCGGCAAGCCCCTGAACCTGCTCAACAGCAGCATGTCCCTGTATGTGATGAGCGCAGTGGGCATGGGGATCAAAAGCGGGCTGTACATCTACATCTTCCGACAGACCTTCAGGAGCCTGCCCCGGGAATTGGAGGAGGCCGCCTACATCGACGGCGCCGGCTTCCTGCGCACCTTCACCTCCATTGTGGTGCCGGCAGCCAAGGCGGGCATCCTGACGGTGGTGGTGTTGAGCTTTGTGTGGAACTGGAACGACTCCTACTACACCAACCTCTTTGACAACAACAACGTGCGCCACCTGATGCTGGCCTACGGCAAGGCGGTGGCCTCGGTGGACGAGGCCCTGGCCAGCATCTCCAGCAAAGTGCCGGCAGGCTACTCCTTCCTCACCAAGAACCCGGTCTATGAGGGCGCCATCGCCAAGACGGCCAGCATGCTGGTCTTCCTGCCCCTGGTCTTCCTCTACCTCTTTGTCCAGCGCCGCTTCGTCCAGGGGGTGGAGCGCTCCGGCATCGCAGGGGACTGATTCATTTATCCTGAACGCAAGCGTCAGTTTGTTGATGCTTGCGTTCAGGATTGCTATTTTCTAATGCTTTAACTGCTCATTCAGGAGGTTTTTCATGGCTCTCATCAGCCTCAACTACCCTTCCGCCGCCCTGTATCAGAACACCGAGGTCACGGTGATCCTGCCGGACCCGGGGGAGGGGCTGCTGCGCCCGGGCAAAGGGGAACAGAGTCAGCCCCGCTACCCGGTGCTCTACCTGCTGCACGGCACCCACGGCGACCACACGGACTGGTGCCGTTACACCGCGATTGAGCGCTATGCCAGGGAGCGGGGGCTGGCGGTGGTGATGCCCGCCTGCGGCAACTCCTTCTACCAGGACATGGCCTCCGGCCCCCGGTACAAAAGCTTTGTGCTGGATGAATTGCCTGCCTATTTGAGCGCCATCCTGCCCCTGTCCCGGAAACGGGAGGAAGTCTTCATCGCCGGCCTGTCCATGGGGGGCTACGGGGCCTTGCACCTGGCCCTGAGCCGGCCCCGGCAGTTCGCGGCGGCGGCCTCCCTCTCCGGCATTTTTTCCTTCGCGAAGCCCTACCGGGAGGTGAAGGACCAGCCGGATTTGCCCTGGCCCTTCCTGGCCATCCTGGGGGAAGGGGTCAACCCAACGGCCCTCCAGCGCAGCAACCGCAACGTGCTGGTGCAGGTGAAGCGCCTGATGGACCGGAAGGAGCCCCTGCCCCAGCTGTTCATCTCCGTGGGCACGGAGGACTTTACCCTGCCCTACAACCGGGAGGCCTGGCAGAAACTGCACGCCCTGGGGGCAGACTTCACCTATGAGGAGCACCCCGGTGCCCACACCTGGGATTACTGGGACACCCACATTCAGCGGGTGCTGGACTGGTTGCCGCTTCCAGAAAAAGAAGGTACGGAGTAGTGGGTCCAGGTGTAAATCCACAACAAAAAGGACGGCGCAGGGCCGTCCTTTAATAATGATTACAATTCAAAATGATTCCCAGATAAACTACCGGGGTCCGGGGCCGATGGCCCCGGGCTGGGGGTTTGGGGGATGCAATCCCCCAAGGTCTTCGGACTTTCCCGTTCCTTCGTCCCTACGCCTTCAAGCCTTCCTTGTCATCCAGCACCTGCCAGACCAGGGCAGCCAGGGCGCCGCCCACCAGGGGGGCGAGGATGAAGACCCAGACGATGTTCAGGGCATCGGGCTGGCCGATGAGGGAGAGGATGAGGGCGGGGCCGAAGCTGCGGGCGGGGTTGACGCTGGTGCCGGTGAAATAGATGCCCAGGATGTGCACCAGGGTGAGGGTGAGGCCGATGACCAGGCCGGCTTTTCTGGCGGAGGCCTCCCGGGAGGTGACCCCCAGGATGGTGAGGACGAAGACGAAGGTGAGGATGACCTCGACGAGGAGGGATTTCATGAGGTCCCCCTGGTAGAGGGCGTTCTGGCCCAGGCCCATCCCGCCGCCGATGATGAGGTAGAGGATGCCGGCCCCGGCGATGGCGCCCAGGAACTGGGCGATGAGGTAGCCGATGAAGTCCCGGCCTGTCATGCGCCCGGTGAGGAGCATGCCGGTGGAGACGGCGGGGTTGATGTGGCAGCCGGAGATGTGGCCGATGGAGTAGGCCATGGCGACGATGACCAAGCCAAAGGCGAAGGCGGTCATCAGGTAGCTGACGGTGGCGGCGCCTTCCACCATCTTGGCGCCGGTGACGGCGGCGGTGCCGCAGGCGAAGAGCACCAGCACCAGGGTGCCGATGAATTCCGAGGCATATTTCTTCATTCCGGGTTCCTCCTTATCGGGGTTTGGTATACCAGGTATGGGTGTCGCCCATATCATACCACCGCCGCCATGGTTTCCACCAGCCGGATTGACGGGATTTGCCTGTTTCATCGCCAATTTTCTTGAATAAAGGCCCTTTTGGTGGTATACTACCTGTACTTAGAAACTGTGTTTCTACAGCGAATAATAAGGAGGAACCATTCATGAGGAAACTTTTGGCCCTTGTTCTGATCCTGGCGCTGGCGCTGCCGCTGGTGTCCCTGGCTCAGGAAACCTACGAGATTGCCATGGTCACCGACATTGGCACCATCGACGACAAGAGCTTCAACCAGGGCTCCTGGGAGGGCATTGTGGCCTTCGCCGAAGCCAATGGCAAGACCTACAACTACTACCAGCCTACGGCCCAGTCCACGGACATCTACCTGGACTTCATCGAGCAGGCAGTGAACGCGGGCGCCAAGGTCATCGTCACCCCCGGCTTCCTGTTTGAGGAGCCCATCTTCCGGGCCCAGGACATGTACCCGGAGGTCATGTTCGTGCTGATTGACGGCAACCCCAACGACGGCGACTGGAGCAAGCCGGAAGGCCCTGAGTTCCGCACCGAAGCCAATGCTGTGGGCATTGTCTTTGCGGAAGAGCAGGCGGGCTTCCTGGCCGGCTACGCTGCGGTGAAGGACGGCTACACCAAGCTGGGCTTCATGGGCGGCATGGCGGTTCCCGCGGTGGTGCGCTTTGGCTACGGCTATGTGCAGGGCGCTGAAATGGCGGCTGCCGAACTGGGCATTGAAGGCCTGGTGATGAACTACCACTACACCGGCGGCTTCGCTGCCACCCCCGAGGCCCAGGCCCTGGCCGCATCCTGGTATGCGGACGGGATCGAGGTCATCTTTGCCTGCGGCGGCGCCGTGGGTGACTCCGTGATGGCGGCTGCGGAAGCGGCCGGCGCCAAGGTGATCGGCGTGGACGTGGACCAGAGCGCCCAGTCCGAGACCGTCATCACCTCTGCTGCCAAGGGCCTGGCCCCGGCGGTGGAGCAGACCCTGGCGGCCTACTATGCCGGCGAATTCCCCGGCGGCCAGGCCCTGGTGAAGGATGCCAAGGTGGACGGCGTGGAACTGCCCATGGCCAACTCCCGCTTCAACACCTTCTCCCAGGCCGACTATGACGCCATCTTCGCCAAACTGGTGGCGGACGAGGTCAAGCTGCTGAAGGACACCGACATCACCAGCGTGGTGGAGATTCCTGTGGAGCGCATGACCGTCACCGAGATCAAGTAACATCCCCCAACCGGCTGCCCCACCGGGCAGCCGGTTTTTTCTACATAAATATAGGTTAGGGAATGCAATGAGCGATTATATCATCCAGATGCTGAACATCACCAAGGATTTTCCGGGCATCCGGGCCAATGACAACATCACCCTGGAGTTGAAACGCGGCGAGATCCACGCCCTGCTGGGGGAGAACGGCGCCGGGAAATCCACCCTGATGAGCATCCTCTTTGGCCTGTACCAGGCGGAGGAGGGGAAGATTCTGAAGGATGGCAGGGAGGTCCACGTGAAGGACCCCAACGATGCCAACGCCCTGGGCATCGGCATGGTGCACCAGCATTTCAAACTGGTGCACAATTTTACGGTGCTGGAAAACATCGTTTTGGGGGTGGAAACCACCAAAAGCGGGATGCTGCGGATGGAGGAGGCCCGGCAGAAGGTGATGGCCCTGTCCCAGCAGTACGGCCTGCTCATCCAGCCCGATGCCCTGATTTCCGACATCACGGTGGGCATGCAGCAGCGGGTGGAAATCCTCAAGATGCTGTACCGGGACAACGAGATTTTGATCTTTGACGAGCCCACGGCGGTGTTGACCCCCCAGGAGATCGAGGAACTGATGCGCATCATGCGCTCCCTGGCGGCGGAGGGCAAGTCCATCCTCTTCATCACCCACAAGCTGGCGGAGATCATGGCGGTGGCGGACCGCTGCTCCGTGCTGCGCAAGGGCAAATACATCGGCACGGTCAACGTGAAGGACTCCAGCGCCCAGCAACTGGCGGAGATGATGGTGGGCCGCAAGGTGGACTTCAAGGTGCAAAAGGACAAGGCACAGCCGGGGGCCTCCGCCCTAAGGGTGAAGGACCTGACGGTGGAAGGCCACGGCGGCAAGAAGGCGGTGAACAAGGTCTCCTTTGATGTCAGGAAGGGGGAGATTGTCTGCATCGCCGGGATTGATGGCAACGGCCAGAGCGAACTGGTCTATGCCATCACGGGGCTGATGCCATCAGCCGGGGACATCCTGCTCAACGACGGCCACATCGACCACCATTCCATCCGCAAGCGCAACCAGGCAGGCCTGGCCCACATCCCGGAGGACCGGCACAAGCACGGCCTGGTGCTGGATTACGACCTGCAGCAGAACCTGTCCTTGAAGCGCTACACCACCGGGGAGATGCAGCGCCACGGCTTCATCCGCTTTGACAGGGTGCGGGCGTATGCAGACAAACTGATTGCGCAGTTTGACATCCGCTCCGGCCAGGGGGCCGACACGGTGACCCGCAGCATGTCCGGCGGCAACCAGCAAAAGGCCATCATCGCACGGGAGATTGACATCAACCCCGAGGTGCTGGTGGCGGTGCAGCCCACCCGGGGCCTGGACGTGGGGGCGATGCTCTACATCCACGAGCAGCTGGTGCGGGTGCGGGACGAGGGCAAGGCGGTGCTGTTGATTTCCCTGGAACTGGACGAGGTCTTCCAGCTGGCGGACCGCATCCTGGTGATCTATGAAGGGGAGATTGTGGCGGAGCTCAATCCCACCGTCACCACCCCCCAGGAGCTGGGGCTTTACATGTCCGGCAGCAAGCGGCAGGAGGTGCACGCATGAGCAAGATGAGAAAAGGCCTGTCCAGCATGTCCGCCTCCCTGGTGGCCATCCTGGCCGGGCTGATTGCAGGCTTTTTGATCCTGCTGCTGTCCAACCCCGCCAACGCGGTGCGGGGGCTCACCACCATATTGATTGGCGGCTGGAACAACGGCATGAAGGGCGTGGGCCAGGTGCTGTACTATGCCACCCCCATCATCATGACGGGGCTGGCGGTGGGCTTTGCCTTTAAGACAGGGATGTTCAACATCGGCGCCACGGGGCAGTTGATGGTGGGCGGCTTTGTGTCCATTTATGTGGGCGCCACCTGGACCTTCCTGCCAGGGGCCCTTCACTGGGTGGTGGCTCTGATCCTGGGTGCCATGGCGGGGATGCTCTGGGGCATGATTGTGGGGGTGTTCAAGGCCCTGCTGAATGTCCACGAGGTGATCACCTCCATCATGCTCAACTACATCGCCCTGTACGGCATCAACTACCTGATTAAAAACTCCCACCTGTATGATTCCCTGAAGAACCAGACGGTGAACGTGGCGGCCAACGCGGTGATCCCGAAGGCCGGGCTGGACCGCATCTTCTACATCATGAAGGGCCGGCTCAACGACCCCAGCTCGGTGAACGCGGGCATCCTGATCGCCATCGGCCTGGCCATCCTGATGTATATCCTGTTAAACAAAACCACCTTCGGTTTTGAACTCAAGGCCTGCGGCTACAACCGCCACGCCAGCCGCTATGCCGGCATCAGCGAGAACCGGGCCATCATCACCTCCATGGCCATCGCCGGCAGCCTGGCCGGCACGGCAGGCGCCCTGATGTACCTGGCCCCGGCCTCGGGCCTGCACATCCATGTGGAGGAGGTGCTGGTGGCCCAGGGCTTCACCGGCATCGCCGTGGCCCTTCTGGGCATGTCCAACCCCCTGGGGATCATCTTCTCAGGCCTCTTCATCGCCCACATCACCGTGGGGGGCTTTTACCTGCAGTCCCTCAAGTACATGAAGGAGATCATCGAGGTCATCATCGGCCTGATCATCTACTTCAGCGCCTTCTCCCTCCTGGTGCGGGACCTGATTGCAAAAGCAGGGAAGCGCCGGGCCAGGAAGGGCAGGCATCAAACAGAAACGGAGGCGGCGAACTGATGGACGCAATCTATTTCCTGGTTCAACAGATGATGTTCTTCTCCATCCCGCTGCTTATTGTGGCGCTGGGGGGCATGTATTCCGAGCGCTCAGGCGTGGTGAACATCGCCCTGGAGGGCATCATGGTGTCGGGGGCTTTCACCTCCATCCTCCTAATCAGCAACCTGCAGTCCGGCATGAGCGGCCAGGGCCTTTTATTGATTGCCATTGTGGTGGCGGTGGTGACGGGGGCGCTGTTTTCGCTGCTCCACGCCTATGCGGCCATCAGCCTGCGCTCGGACCAGACCATCTCCGGCACGGCGTTGAACATGATCGCCCCGGCCAGCGCCATCTACCTGGCCCGGATGATCCAGCCCAACGGCGTGCAGCAGGTGCAGTTCACCAACACCTTCCGGATTGAGAAGGTGCCCCTGTTGGGAGACATCCCGGTATTGGGCCGGCTGCTGTTTCAGAACGCCTACATCACCACCTATATCGGGCTCATCATCTTCGCCGCGGCCGCCATTGTGCTGTACCGCACCCGCTTCGGCCTGCGCCTGCGGGCCTGCGGCGAGCACCCCCAGGCGGCGGACAGCGTGGGCATCAACGTGTACAAGATCCGCTACGCCGGCGTGCTGATTTCCGGCGCCCTGGCGGGGCTGGGGGGGCTGGTGTACGTGATTCCCACCTCCACCAACTTCAACGCCACGGTGTCCGGCTACGGCTTCCTGGCGCTGGCGGTATTGATCTTCGGCCAGTGGAAGCCCCTGCGGATCCTGGGGGCGGCCTTTTTCTTCGGCCTGATGAAAACGGTGGCCTCCGCCTATTCCGGCATCCCCTTCCTAAGGGACCTGGGCATCCCCAGCGACATCTACAAGATGGTGCCCTTCATCGCCACCCTGATCGCCCTGGCCTTCACCAGCAAGCGCAGCCAGGCCCCCCGGGCCAGCGGCGTGCCCTATGACAAGGGGCTGAGGTAAGCCATGAAGGCCTTTCAGCCTGATTTCAACCAGCTGCTGACGGTGCTGGACCGGAAGGCGCCCAGCCGGCCAGTGCTGTTTGAATTGTTCATGAACTACCCCCTCTACGCCCGGGTGCTGGGGGAGGACTTCCGCCACACCAGCCGGCTGGAGGATTTGCGCTTTGTGGTGCGGGCATTTGAGAAGATGGGCTATGACTATGCCACGGCCCATGCCTCCTCCTTCCGTTTCGGGGTGGACCTGGTGAAGAAGGAGACCCGCTCCCTCAACGACAGCGCCGGCATCCACGACGAGGAGAGTTTCCTGGCCTATCCCTGGCCGGACCCGGAGGATTACAGCTGCGAGGTGCTGACAGACATCAAGCCCGATTTGCCTGACGGGATGCAGCTGATGCTGATGGGCCCCGGGGGCGTGCTGGAAAACGTGATTGAGCTGGTGGGCTACGAGCCCCTGTGCCTGATGGTGTATGACGAACCGGAGCTGGCCCAGCAGATTTTTGACGCCGTGGGCTCCCGGCTGCTGCGGTATTACGAACTGGCCCTGGAGCACGACAGCGTGGGCCTGGTGTCTTCCAATGACGACTGGGGCTTCAACATGCAGCCCTTCTTAAGCCCTGAGATGATGCGGCAGTACGTCTTCCCCTGGCACCAGAAAATCGTGCAAGCGGTCCATGCGGCCGGGCGCAGGGTGTTCCTGCACTCCTGCGGCAACCTGCGCAGCGTGATGGCGGACGTCATCGGGATGGGCTATGACGCCAAGCACTCCTTTGAGGACAAGATCCAGCCCATTGAGGAGGCCTACGAGGAATATGGCGCCCGGATCGCCCTGCTGGGGGGCATCGACGTGGACTACCTGTGCAGCCACAGCCCGGAGGACATCTACCGCCGCACCATGAAGATGCTGGAGCGCACGGCGGACCGGGGCGGCTGGGCGGTGGGCAGCGGCAACAGCATCCCGGAATACATCCCCCATGACGCCCTGTTTGCTATGCAAAAAGCGGCCCGGGACTTCGTGCGCTCATAGCGCACGCCATCGGAGGCCGCAACTAACTCTTCAATAAACTCAAATACTAAAGTTTTTTGGTCCTACCTTTTTTTCAAAAAAGGTAGGCGTTCTTTAATCCCGTCTACCGTCCTACACCCCGGGCAGGGCGCAGGCCTGGCAGCCGGGGGGCACCCGGAGGGCGCGCATGGCATTGAGGATGGCCAGGACGGCGACCCCGACGTCGGCAAAGACGGCCATCCAGAGGGTGGACAGACCCAGGGTGGAGAGGATGAGGACCAGGACCTTGACGCCGATGGCGAAGGCGGCGTTTTGCTTGGCGATCCGGAGGGTCTTGCGGGAGATGGTGAGGGCGGCGGCCATTTTGCAGGGGTCGTCATTCATGATGACGATGTCCGCGGCCTCGATGGCGGCGTCGGAGCCCAGGGCGCCCATGGCAAAGCCCACATCGGCCCGGGCCAGGACGGGGGCGTCGTTGACGCCGTCCCCGGCGAAAACCAGCTTGCCCTTTCTGCCGGGGGCCTCCAGCAGCTCTTCTACTTTGAGCACCTTGTCCTGGGGCAGCAGGCCGGTGTGGACCACGTCGATGTCCAATTCAGCGGCCACCTGGCCAGCGCTTCTGGCATTGTCCCCGGTGAGCATCACCAACTGGCGGATGCCCTGCTGCTTGAGGCGGGCCAGGGCCTCCCTGGCGCAGGGCTTCACGGTGTCCTCCACGGTGATAAAGCCGATGTAGGCGCCGTCACGGGCTACATGGCTGACGGTGCCGCTGTGGTCTGATTCCGGCAGGGGGATGCCGTGGGCGGCCATGAGGCGGGGGTTGCCCAGCAGCACGGTGTGCCCGTTGACGCGGGCTTTGACGCCGCCGCCGGGCATCTCTTCCACATCGGTTACCAGGCTGGCGTCCAGCTCCCGGCCGTGGGCGGCCCTGATGGCGGCGCCGATGGGGTGGAGGGAGTGGATCTCCGCGTGGGCGGCCAGGCGCAGCAGCTCGGCCTCGGTGACGCCTAGGGGCTGAAGGTCGGTCACGGTGAAGCTGCCCCGGGTGAGGGTGCCGGTTTTGTCAAAGACAAAGGTGTCCGCCTGGGCCAGGGCCTCCAGGTAGTTGGAGCCCTTCACCAGGATGCCGGCCCGGGAGGCGCCGCCGATGCCGCCGAAAAAGGCCAGGGGGATGGAGATCACCAGGGCACAGGGGCAGGACACCACCAGGAAGTTGAGGGCCCGGTACACCCAGTCGGACAGCTGGGCGCCGGGGATGAAGAGGGGCGGGACAAAGGCCAGCAGCAGGGCCAGGATCACCACCACCGGGGTGTAAACGGCGGAAAACCGGGTGATGAAGGCTTCCTGGCGGGATTTTTTGTCGGTGGCGTTTTCCACCATCTCCAGGATGCGGCTGACGGTGGACTGGTGGAAGGGCTTGGTAACCTGCACGGTGAGGACCCCGGTGAGGTTGACGCAGCCGGAGAGGACCTCATCCCCGGTGTTCACCTCCCGGGGCAGGGACTCCCCGGTGAGGGCGGCGGTGTCCAGCTGGCTGGTGCCGGAGACGACGATGCCGTCCAGGGGCAGGCGCTCCCCGGGGCGCAGCAGGATGCGGCTGCCAACGGGCACTTCTTCGGGGTCCACCAACAGGGTGTCCCCGGCTTCGGTGAGCAGGTTCGCGCTGTCAGGCCGCAGGTCCATGGCGCCGGCGATGGAACGGCGGGACTTGTCCAGGGCGTGGTGCTCAAACATCTCCCCGGTCTGGAAAAAGACCATCACGGCCACGGCCTCGGCGTATTCCCCGATGACGATGGCACCGATGGTGGCCAGGGACATGAGGAAGTTCTCGTCAAAGACCTGGCCCCGGAGGATGCCCTGGAGGGCGCCCCACAGGACGTCATAGCCGGCGATGAAGTAACTGAGGAGGAACAGGGGGATGGCCACGGCCGAGCTGGCGCGGAACAACAGCCCTGCAATCAGTAAAAGCAGGGCTGCGGGGATGCGGTAGATTCGTTTTGTCATGTCGGTACTTTCTTAATCATCACGAGTCATTCTGCAAGCATGCAATGCACTCTGTGGCTTTGCACAAAGATAAATATTGGGGTCCGGGGCCAATGGCCCCGGGCTGGGGGCCAGGGGGATGCAGTCCCCCTGCGTACCCTTTGGTCTTTCCTCCCCGTCCCTATCTGGCGGTCACCACGAGGCGGGCCTGGGGCTCGATGGTTTTGATGATGTCGCCGGCCTGTTTGAGGATGCTGTCCACCTGGGCGTCATCGGCTTCCAGGGTGAGGCGCTGGGTTAAGAAATTGACCCGGGCGCTGCTGACGCCGCGCAGGGCGCAGATTTTCCGTTCCATCTTGGCGGCGCAGCTGGCGCAGCCCAGGTTCTTGATCTTGTAGGCACAGGTCATGGGCATTCCCTCCTGACACTTGAATGTTCGTTCAACCATCGCCAGTATACTTGAACACCCGCTCAATTGTCAACAGGAAACCAGGTGGTTTTTCCGGCGCTTTACAGGGCCGTAAAAAACGTTTAAGATTGTGTCAGCGAGCATGCATATCCGGGTGTGAACCGGGAGAAAGGAAGAGGGCTTTGAGAAGGTTTATCTGTATGGTCTGCGGCTATGAATATGACGAGGCGGCGGGGGACAAAAGCCAGGGGATTGCGCCGGGCACCAAATGGGAGGACCTGCCGGAGGGCTGGGTATGCCCCATCTGCGGCGCGGACAAGACCTTGTTTGAACTGGCGGGCGGTGAGCAGGTGCAGGCTGCAAGGCCTGCGGCCGGTGCCCGCGCGCCTGAACAGAAGAAGGGGATGAGCGCCCTGGAGCAGGCCATCCTGTGCAGCAACCTGGCAAAGGCGGGGGACAAGCAGCACAACGCGCCCCTGGCCAGCCTGTTTGACCGCCTGGCCCAGTATTTTGAGGCAGCCAGCGTGCCCGAGGGGGATTTGGAAGGGGCTTCTAAGCTGGTGAACGAGGACATCGCCAGCCGCTATGTGGCGGCCTTCAACACCGGGCGGGAGATCGGGGACCGGGGGGCGCTGCGGGCTTTGACCTGGGGGGAGAAGGTGACCAAGATCCAGGCCAACCTGCTGGGGCGCTATTTGAAGGAAGGGGACGCAGCCTTTGAATCAAGCAAGCTCTTTGTGTGTGAGGCCTGCGGCTTTATCTATGCGGGTGCGGAGGCGCCGGAGATCTGCCCGGTGTGCAAGGTGCCCCGCTTCAAGTTCAACAAGGTGAAAAGGGGGGCATGACATGAAAGCTGTACGCAACATCCGCCTGTGCACCAAGGACTGCCTGTGCTTGTTTGTGTGCCCGACGGGGGCCACCAATACGGACGACGGCCAGATTGATGCCAGCCGCTGCCTGGACGCCTGCCGGGCCTGTGTGGACGCCTGCCCTTCCGGGGCCATCTCCAAGGTGCCTTTCAACTTCCCGCCCCAGCAGCCAAAAGAGGAAGCGGTGGTGCAGGCGCTGCGGGCGCTGTTCCACAGCAAGGCCCGCCAGGAGGCGGCCATGGACGCGGTGCTGGCGGATAATGAGGCCAGCTCTGTGAAAAAGCAATTGGCCCGGGCGCTGAAGGCATCCATCCGCATCGTGGCGGAGGACATGCTGCGGGAAAGCGGCTATATGCTGCCCCAGGGGGCTCCTGCAAAGGCGTACCTCAAGGGCCTGCTGGAGAGCGCGCAGGGCCCGGGCTTCCCCCGGGATGCGGTGGAAGAGCTGCTGGAGATGCTAAAATAACAAAAGGGCGCACACAAAACCCGGGCTGCAGCTAATGAGTTACAGCCCGGGTTTTTTTATATTGACCCCATGTGACAACCAATCCAGAAAACAGCCCTATTAAAGTTTTTTGCGCACTTTTTTTCAAAAAAGTGCCGTTTTCTCCGTTCCCATCCCCGTTTTCCGTCCTTACACCATCTCCTCCATGGCGTGCTCGACGCAGCCGGTGAGCATCTGGCTGACGTGCTCATCGGCCAGGGAATAGAAGATGTTTTTGCCGTCCCGGCGGGATTTGACCAGTTTGTTGTCCCGGAGGCGTGCCAGCTGGTGGCTGACGGCGGAGACGCTCATGCCCAGGAGGTTGGCCAGGTCGCAGACGCACAGCTCGTGCTTGTCCAGGGCGAAGAGGATGCGGAAGCGGGTGTTATCGCCCATGACCTTGAAGAAGTTGGCGGAGGCGGAGAAGAGGCTGTCGCTGAGCATCAGGGCGTGGACGGCCTGGACGGCCTCCTCGTGGACCAGGGTGCCCTCGCAGATATAGCGCTTTTCCATAGCTGCCTCCTTGTATACAATGCTCACCATCATCCTATCACGCTGGTATAGGAGGGGTCAAGAAAGGCGCGGTCGGGAAGGGCCGCGCCTGGTTTAGGGCCTTCTGGTGTCAACTAGAGCGCTTTTTCCTGCTGCCCCGCTCCTTGATGTCCCGGTCCCAGTCCTGGGGGATGGGACGGCTGGCCCGCACTTCCGAGGCCAGGCGGCTGACGGCGTCAAAATTCATCCCCACCCCCTGGGGGTCGTTCATGTAGGTCTGGGCGCGGTCCGGGGAGAAGCCGTAGCCCTCGGCCACCTGGATGGCATCCATGTTGGCCCCCAGGAAGATGAACTCCCAGCCCATCTGCCGGCGGCTGTGCACCAGTTGCACAACCTGCTCTCGGGTGAAGCGCCGGCTGGCGTTTTCCATGCCGTCGGTGATGATGACAAACAGCACTTGGTGAGGACGGTGCTCCGGGTCGGTAGCGGCCATGACCCGGTCCACCTTCTGGATGCTTTTGCCCATGGCGTCCAGCAGGGCGGTGCTGCCCCGGACGAAATAGCTGTCCGGGTTCAGGGGGGAGACGGCGGCCAGGTCCAGGCGGTCGTGGATGAACTCATGGGCGTTGTCAAACAGCAAGGTGGTGACCCGGGCCTGGCCGGGCTGGGCCTGCTGCTTTTTCAGCATGGCGTTGAAGCCGCCGATGGTGTCGGCTTCCAGGCCGGCCATGGAGCCGCTGCGGTCCAGGATGAAGACCAGTTCGGTGATGTTGGTTGTCATAAAGGAAATCCTCCAATCAGTTGATGATTGAAGGATAGCGGGTTTCAAGGGGCCTGTGGTCGCCTGGCAGGCGACAAATCCCACGTGCTATGAAACCCCCAGCAGCTCCTGGTCATATTCAAAAAGGGCCAGGTTGATGTCGTCAATCCGGTAGATGCCCGCGTCGATGAAATAGCCCACGATGATGTCCTGCTTGTGGCTGGGGGAGAGGGCGTAGCCGGCCCGGGCCAGCAGGTCCTCCGTCTGCTCCCGGGTGAGTTCCAGGGCGATGCATAAGGCCAGCACCGTGCGCTTGCCGGGGGTGTAATTGGGGTTTGAGCGGATCTTGGAAAAATGCTTCCGGTCCAGGTTGGCTTTCTTGTAAGCCTGGGCATCGGTCATGCCCCTGGCATCGATGAGGCGCAGCAGGGTGGCGGAGAAGCCCTCGTCCATGTGCGCAAGGAGGGCGTCCAGCCCCAGGGCGGCTTTCTCGGAAATGGGCAGGGCCGGGGCCGCATCCATGGAGATTTCGGCCGCCAGGCTGTCCAGGTGGCGGAGGTCCCGCTGCTGCTGGGCTTCGTACACCAGGCGCCTGGCCTGCTCCGTCTCCGCCTGTTGAAGAAGCAGGTCCAGGCGCTGCCGGAGGCCCGGGTCCAGCTGGGGGACGGCCTTGTCATACAGCACCAGGGTGACCTGCATTTCTTCCTGCTGGGTGGCCAGGAAATCCCGGATGCTCTGGGCGGCCACCTGCAGGGCCTCCTGCCGGGGGTAGCCATAGATGCCGGCGGAGATGAGGGGAAAGGCAATGGACTTTAGCCCCCGGGCCTCCGCCAGGCGCAGGGCGCTGGTGTAGGCGCCGCGCAGCAGGGCCTCCTCCCCCTGCTGGCCGCCCAGATAGACGGGGCCCACGGCGTGGATGACATATTGGGCCGGGAGGCCGAAGGCCGGGGTGATGACGGCCTCCCCCGTCCTGCAGCCGCCGATGTTGTCGCAGGCAGCCTGCAGTTGCTGGCGCCCGGCTGCTTGAAACAGCGCGCCGCAAACGCCGCCCCCCTCCGTAAGACGGGTGTTGGCGGCGTTCACCAGGGCATCCGCTTTAAACAGGGTCAGGTCCCCTGTGACGATTTGAAACGGCATGACAGGCTCCTTAGGGGGTTTCCCCTCGGCCCAGGGCTTCCGCCCAGGCTTTTTCGTTGAAGCCCACCAGCACGGTGTCCCCGTGCACCAGGATGGGCCGGCGCACCAGCATGCCGTCGGTGGCCAGGATCTGAAGCTGCTCCTCCTCGGTCATGTCCGGCAGCCGGGCGGACAGGTCCATGCCCCGGTACAATTGGCCGCTGGTGTTGAAGAAGCGCCGCAGGGGCAGCCCGCTTTTTTGATGGAAGTCCGCCAGCTGGGATGCATCGGGGTGGTGTTCCCGGATGTCCAATTCAGTGTAGGCAAGGCCCCTGCTGTCCAGGAAATCCCGGGCCTTTTTGCAGGTGGTGCAGACGGGGTGGCAGTAAAAGGTCATGGTGTTCCTCCGATTATCAGGCTCGCAAAAAAACTGTACGCTAACCCCCGCGCATCGCTGTTAGGCGCGGGGTGCACAAACCTAAGGGGCGGATCAGTCCCGGTAGGCGATCAGCTCAACCTCCACCAGGGCGCCCTTGGGCAGGCCCTTCACCGCCACGGTGGAGCGGGCGGGCTTGCTGATGAAGGCCTTGCCGTACACCTCGTTGAAGGCGGCAAAATTGGCCATGTCGGTGAGGAAACAGGTGGTCTTGATCACCTTGTCAAAACCGCTGCCGGCGGCTTCCAGCACCGCCTGCAGGTTGGCGATGACCTGGGCGGTCTGCTCCGCGATGCCGCCTGCCACCAGTTCCCCGGTTTCGGGGACGATGGGGGTCTGCCCGGAGAGGAAGAGGAGGTTTTCAAAGGCCATGGCGGCGGAATAGGGGCCCAGGGCGGCAGGGGCCTTGGGGGCGGTGACGGGGGTGATTCTGTTCATCGGGATGCTCGCTTTCTCTGGGTATTTGCTGAATGGGGCACATCCTCCCCTGGGGGAGGCGTATTCAGCATAATCTGTGCTTATACTAAACGCACTCATTCATGCTTCCATGAATCGGTGTTTTTGCGTCTCTGCGTCGTCTCATTCACTCAACGTAGGCTACGGCTACGCCTCGTTCATTCGACTTAGCAGAGCCATCAAAAATCCTCGATCCATGAGTGCATCAACTCGTGTGTTTAGTATCAATGTATCACAGCCGAAGGCCCCGCGCAAGAAAATGCCGGCAGGGATCAGGCCCCCGCAGGGTAGACTGTATACAGGATTTTGCGGAAGACGGAGGGATGTGCCATGTACC
>DAITOE010000002.1:0-38214 GCA_036834245.1 Clostridia bacterium
TGGGCCTGTGCGCCCTGCAGCACCGGGGCCAGGAAAGCTGCGGCATCGCCGTGAACGAGGACGGCCTCTTCCGTTTCCACCTGGATGCCGGGCTGGTGAGCGAGGTGATGACGGACAGCATCTTAAAGGAACTGGGAGAAGGCCAGATCGCCGTGGGCCATGTGCGCTACGGCAGCGACGACAACAGGGGACGCATCAACATGCAGCCCCTGGTGATCAACCACCGCAAAGGCCGGTTGGCCCTGGCCAACAACGGCGAACTCACCAATTATTCAAAGCTCAGGGAGGCTTTTGAGAACCAGGGCATGGTCTTCCACTCCACCGGGGACGCCGAGGTGATTTCTTGCGCCATCACCAGGGAGCGCCTCACCGCCGGCTCCACCGAGGAAGCCCTGGAAAAGGCCATGGACAGCCTGGACGGCAGCTACACCCTGGTGATGATGACCCCCAAGAAGCTCATTGCCGCCCGGGGGCCCCGGGCCTTCCGCCCCCTGTGCTTTGGCAAGCTGCCGGAAGGCGGCTTTGTGGTGGCGTCGGAGTCCTGCGCCTTAAGCGTCCTGGGCGCCGAGTTTGTCCGGGATGTGCAGCCCGGGGAAATCGTGGTGTTCAACCAGGAGGGCGCCCGCAGCATCCGGACCCATTGCGGCAGCAAGCCCCGCAGCATGTGCGTGTTTGAATACATCTATTTCGCCCGGCCGGACTCGGTGCTGGACGGCGTCAGCGTCCACGAAGCCCGGGCACGGGCCGGGGAAATCCTGTCCCGGGAGCACCCGGTGCAGGCGGACATCGTGGTGGGGGTGCCGGACAGCGGCATCGACGGCGCGGTGGGCTATGCAAGGGCCTCCGGCATTCCCTACGGCCCCGGTTTCATCAAAAACCGCTACATCGCCCGCACCTTCATCTCCCCCGCCGGCAAGGACCGGGGCACGGCGGTGAAAATCAAACTGAACCCGGTCTCCGCCGTGGTCAGCGGCAAGCGGGTGGTGCTGGTGGACGACTCCATCGTCAGGGGCACCACCAGCCGCAACATCGTGCGGCTGCTGCGGGAGGCCGGTGCCAGGGAGGTGCACATGCGCATCACCTCGCCCCCCTTCCTCTACCCCTGCTATTACGGCACGGACATCAAGTCCTCCGAGCACCTGATCGCCTGCCGCTACAGCATCCCGGAGATCAAGGACATCATCGGCGCGGACAGCCTGGGCTACCTGAGCCACACCGCGGTGAAGGCCATCGCCGTCCCCATCCCGCCGGAGGACCTCTGCAGCGCCTGCTTCACCGGCAAATACCCCTCCGAGATACCGGACAACGGCCTGCGGGACCGCTACGCCAAACGACTGATACGGGTAGGAGAAACACCATGAAAAGCGACAGCAGACATTATCAGGAAGCCGGGGTGGACATCAACGCCGGCTACAAGGCGGTGCAGCTGATGAAGGACAGCGTGGCCCGCACCCGGATTCCCGGGGTGATGAGCGACATCGGCGGCTTTGGCGGCCTGTTCGCCCCGGACCTCACCGGCATCCGGGAGCCGGTGCTGGTAAGCGGCACCGACGGCGTGGGCACCAAACTGAAGCTGGCTTTTTTGATGGACCGCCACGACACCATCGGCATTGACTGCGTGGCCATGTGCGTCAACGACATCATCTGTTGCGGCGCCAGGCCCCTGTTCTTCCTGGATTACCTGGCCCTGGGGAAGAATGTGCCGGAAAAAGTGGCCCAGATTGTGGCCGGGGTGGCCGAGGGCTGCCTTCAGGCAGGCTGCGCCTTAATCGGCGGGGAAACCGCCGAGATGCCGGGCTTTTACCCGGTGGATGAGTACGACATCGCCGGCTTCGCCGTGGGCCTGGTGGACAGGGGCAAAATGATTCAAAAAGAGATGGTGCAACCAGGCGACGTGCTGATTGCGCTGCCCTCTTCCGGCCTGCACTCCAACGGCTTCTCCCTGGCCCGGAAGCTGTTTGATGTGGAGCAGGCCGATTTGCACGCACCCCTGGCCGCCTTGAACGGGCAAAGCCTGGGGGAGGTCCTGCTGGCCCCCACCTGCATCTACGTAAAGCCTGTCCTGAAGGTGCTGGGTGAGGCCCGGGTTCACGGCATCGCCCACATCACCGGCGGCGGCTTTTATGAGAACCTGCCCCGCTTCCTGCCGGAGGGGCTGGAGGCCCGGGTGGACAGGGGCAGCCTGGTGATTCCCCCCATCTTCGACCTGATGGCTGAAAAGGGCAACATCGGTGAAAAAGAGATGTTCTCCACCTTCAACATGGGGGTGGGCATGGTGCTGTGCCTGCATAAGCAGGATGCAGACAAAGCCCTGAAACTGCTGCAGGAAGCCGGGGAAGCGCCCTTTATCCTGGGCAGCGTTACCAAAGGAGAAGGCGGCGTGGTCTTTTGCTAAACCAGAACACTGTGCAGGTTGCCGTACTGGTATCCGGGGGCGGCACCAACCTGCAGGCCCTGCTGGACGCAGAAAGAGACGGCAAGCTGGCCCCCGGCCGCATCGCCCTGGTGGTGAGCGACCGGGAAGGGGCCTATGCCTTGACCCGGGCCCGGGAGGCGGGGGTGGAAGCCCTCTGCCTGCCCCGGAAGGGGCTGGGCGGGGAAGCCTGGGAGGTGCAACTGCTTGATCTTGTGCACGCCCGGGGCATCCGGCTGGTGGTGCTGGCCGGCTTTCTCAGCATCCTGGGCCCGCAGTTTGTGAACACCTATAAAAGTCGCATCGTGAACGTCCACCCCTCCCTGCTGCCCGCCTTCGGGGGCAAGGGCTGCTATGGCCTGAAGGTGCATGAAATGGCCCTCGCGCGCGGGGTGAAGCTGACCGGGGCCACGGTGCACCTGGTGAACGAGGAGCCCGACGGCGGCCCCATCCTGCTGCAGCAGGCAGTGGCGGTGCAGCCCGGGGACACCCCCAAGAGCCTGCAGCGCCGGGTGATGGAGGAGGCAGAGTGGCTGCTGCTGCCCCGGGCGGTGAAGGCCCTGAGCCAGGAGATTGTAAGGAAGGAGCAAGACAAGTGAAGGAAGCGCGTTTACAACTGCCGGACCTTCTTAAGAAGAACCCCTACCCCGGCCGGGGCATCATGATGGGACTGACCCCAGGGGGCGATGCCGCCGTGATGCTGTATTTCATCATGGGCAGGAGCGACAACTCCCGCAACCGGGTGTTTGAATTGGACGGGGAGGAGTTGAGGATCCGTCTGTTTGATGATGCAGCGGTGACGGACCCCAGCCTGATCCTCTACCGCCCCACTGCCACGGTGGATGCCCGCTATATCCTCACCAACGGGGACCAGACGGACAGCATCGTGGCCGCCCTGCGGGCAGGGCGCCGGTTTGAAGATGCCCTCAACGAACGCTGCTTTGAGCCGGACGCCCCCAACTACACCCCCCGGATCAGCGGCCTGCTCACCAAGAACGGCATCAGCCTGTCCATCCTGCGCGCGGCGGATGCAGCCGGCAGCGCCTGCGACCGCCTGTATTTCCATTATCCTCTGCTGGCTGGTCAGGGCCGCTTCATCCACACCTATGATACCGACGGCAACCCCCTGCCGCCCTTCACCGGGGAGCCCCGGCAGGTGGCAATCCCCGTGGATGTGGCCGCCTTTTCCCGGGAGGTCTGGGACAGCCTGGATGAAAGCAACCGGGTGGCCCTGTTTGTGCGCCGGCTGGACATGAAGACCAATCAATCCCAGTTTTTCATATACAACCGCCATCCGGTGAAGGAAGGAGCGCGTCATGGTTGAATTCCCTCTGAAGTACGGCTGCAACCCCAACCAGGTTCCCGCCAGCCTCTATATGAAAGACCGGCTGCCCCTGCCCTTTGAGGTGTTAAACGGCAAACCGGGCTACATCAACTTCATGGACGCCTTAAACGGCTGGCAGCTGGTGAAAAGCCTGCAGGCTGCCACCGGCCTGCCGGCAGCGGCTTCCTTCAAGCACGTGAGCCCGGCGGGGGCCGCCATCGGCCTGCCCCTGTCCCCCCGTTTGCAGCAGGCCTGCTTCGTGGCAGACATCGAAGGCCTCAATGACAGCCCCGTCGCCTGCGCCTATGCCCGGGCCCGGGGGGCGGACCGCCTGTCCTCCTTTGGGGACTTCATCGCCTTGAGCGCGCCCTGCGACCTGACCTGCGCCCAGGTCATCGCCCGGGAGGTGTCCGACGGCATCATTGCCCCGGGCTTCACGGATGAGGCCCTGGCCCTGCTGCGCGCCAAGCGCAAGGGAAATTACAGCATCATCAAAATGGACCCGGATTATGAGCCCCTGCCCGTTGAAACCCGGGACATCTACGGCATCACCTTTGAGCAGCGCTTCAACGACGCTGTGATTGATGAGGGGCTGCTGAACAACATCGTCACACAAAAAACCGACCTCTCCCCGGAAGCCAGACAGGACCTGCTGGTGGCCCTCATCACCCTGAAATACACCCAGAGCAACTCCGTCTGCCTGGCGGTTGATGGCCAGGCCATCGGCATCGGCGCCGGGCAGCAGTCAAGGGTGCACTGCGTGCGCCTGGCCGCCGGCAAGGCGGACCTGTGGCAGCTGCGCCAGCATGACAAGGTGCTGGGCCTGCCCTTTTTGCCGGAAGTGGGCCGGGCAGCCCGGGACAACGCCATCGAGGCCTATCTGCTGGCCGGGGACGATCCGGCCTTTTCGGGGAGCTGGCCCAGCCTGTTTTCCCGGGAACCGCAGCCTTTCACCGCGCTGGAACAGCGGTCCTTCTTGGACAGCCTGCAGGGGGTGGCCCTGGGCAGCGACGCTTTCTTCCCCTTCCCGGACAGCATTTTGCGGGCGGTCAAAAGCGGCGTTTCCTTCGTGGCCCAGCCGGGGGGCTCCCTGCGGGATCAGGATGTGATTGATTGCTGTGATGAGCACGGCCTGGTGATGGCCATGACCGGCCTGCGGCTTTTCCACCATTAAGGAGCAGGATGTGAACATTTTAGTCATCGGTTCCGGCGGCAGGGAGCATGCCGTCGTCAAAGCCCTCAAAAAAAGCCCCCGCGCAGACCGGGTCTATGCCCTGCCCGGCAACCCGGGCATGAAGGAAGCCATCCGGCTTCCGGGCAACCCCCTGGACATCGACCAGACAGTCCGGACAGCCCAGACCCACCGCATCGATTTTTGTATGGTGACCCCGGAGGACCCCCTGGATGCCGGCCTGGTGGACGCCCTGACCGCGGCGGGCATCCCCTGTTTCGGCCCCACAAAAGCGGCCGCCCGGATTGAGTCCAGCAAGGCCTTTTCCAAGGAGCTGATGCGGAAATACGGCATCCCCACCGCCCGCTTCGCGGTCTTTGACGAGCTGGACGCCGCCCTGGCCTATGTGAGAACCCAGGATGTTCCCCTGGTGATCAAGGCGGACGGCCTGGCCAAGGGCAAGGGGGTCATCATCGCGGAAAGCCTGAAAGAAGCGGAGGACGCCCTGGCGGCCATGCTACGTGGCCAGGCCTTCGGGGACAGCGGCAGCCGTGTGATTATCGAGGAGATGCTGACCGGGCCCGAACTGTCCCTGCTGTGCCTGGCGGACGGGCAGACCATCCGCCCCCTGGTGAGCGCCATGGACCACAAGCGGGCGAAGGACGGGGACCTGGGCCTGAACACCGGCGGCATGGGGGCCATCGCCCCTTCCCCCTATTACACCAGGGAGCTGGCCCAGGAGATTGAACAGCGCATCCTGCTGCCCACCATGGCGGCCATGGGGGAGGCGGGCTGCCCCTTCTCCGGCTGCCTCTTTGTGGGCCTGATGCTGACCCCGGACGGCCCCCGGGTGCTGGAGTACAACGCCCGGCTGGGGGACCCGGAAACCCAGGCCGTGCTGCCCCTGATCAAGAGCGACCTGCTGGGCCATTTCATGGCCTGCAGCCAGGGCAGCCTGGACAAGGAAGAGATCCGCATCATGGACGGGGCCGCCTGCTGCCTGGTGTTGACCAGCCAGGGCTACCCGGAGGCCATCACCACCGGCCACACCATCACCCTGGGGCAGGTGGAGGTCCAGGTGGACTGCGCCGGGGTGGCGGAGCAGGACGGCCAACTGGTCACCGCCGGCGGCCGGGTGCTGGGGCTGACCGCCGTGAAACCCAGCCTGCAGGAGGCCATCAAGGCGGCCTATGCAGCGGCGGAGCAGGTGGCCTTCACCGGCAAAACCTACCGGACCGACATCGGACAAAAAGCGCTGGAGGTGCTTCATCAATGATCAGAAGACTGTATGTGGAAAAACGGCCGGAACTGGCCCACGAGGCCCGGGGGTTGCTGGCGGAATTGCAGGACAGCCTGGGGCTAACGGGCCTTCTCGGCCTGCGGATTATCAACCGCTATGATGTGGAAGGCCTGACAGAGGAGCAGTTTGAACAGGCTGTGCCCACGGTCTTCTCCGAGCCGCCGGTGGACGTGGTGAGCCGGGAACTGCAGGTACAGGCCGAGGACAACGTCTTTGCCATCGAGCCCCTGCCCGGCCAGTTTGACCAGCGGGCGGACTCCGCCATGCAGTGCCTGCAGATGCAGACCTTAAAGGACAGGCCCCTGGTGCATGCGGCCAAGGTCTACGCCCTGACAGGCAGCCTCACAGCGGGAGAAATCGCAGCCGTCAAGCGCCACCTCATCAACCCGGTGGAAACCCGGGAGGCTGGCCTGGACATGCCGGACAGCCTGGTCACCCCCAGCCACACCCCGCCTGCACCCCCGGTGCTCCATGGCTTCCGGGGCATGAAGGACAGCGAGATGGCGGCCTTTTTAGAGGCGCATGCTCTGTCCATGGACCAGGCGGACCTGCAGGTGTGCATGGATTATTTCAATAAGGAAGGGCGGGACCCCACGGAGACGGAGCTGATGGTGCTGGACACCTACTGGTCCGACCACTGCCGCCACACCACCTTTTTGACCGCGATCCGGCACATCACCTGTGAGGACCCGGCGGTGGAAAAAAGCCTCAAGGACTATTTGAAAACCCGGGAGGAGATGGGCGCCACAAAGCCCGTCACCCTGATGGACGTGGCCACCATCGCCGGCCGGGCCCTGCACCAGCAGGGCAAGCTTCCGGAATTGGACGAGAGCGAGGAAGTGAACGCCTGCACCATCCGCATCACGGCGGACACCAAAAACGGCCCTGAGGAATGGCTGCTGCTGTTCAAAAACGAAACCCACAACCACCCCACGGAGATCGAGCCCTTCGGCGGAGCCGCCACCTGCATCGGCGGCGCCATCCGGGACCCCCTCTCTGCCCGGGCCTATGTCTATGCCGGGATGCGGGTGACCGGCGCGGCGGACCCCACTGCCAGCCTGGCAGACACCCTGCCGGGGAAGCTGCCCCAGGTGAAGATCTGCCAGCAGGCCGCCGCCGGCTTTTCCAGCTACGGCAACCAGATCGGCGTGGCCACCGGCTGCGTCCGGGAGATCTACCACCCGGGCTTTGCCGCCAAGCGCATGGAGTGCGGGGCGGTGCTGGGGGCGGCCAAGGCAGACCATGTGCGCCGGGAGCGGCCTGCACCCTCGGATGTGGTGATCCTGGTGGGGGGGCGCACCGGCCGAGACGGCATCGGCGGCGCCTCCGGCTCCTCCGTGGCTCACACCGCGGCATCCGTCACCGAGGCGGCTGCCCAGGTGCAAAAAGGCAACGCCCCGGAGGAGCGCAAGCTGCAGCGGCTGTTCTTGAACCCCGAGGCCACCCGGCTCATCAAGCGCTGCAACGACTTTGGCGCCGGCGGCGTCTCTGTGGCCATCGGTGAACTGTCCGACGGCCTCGCCATCAACCTGGATGCCGTGCCGGTGAAGTATGAAGGCCTTTCCGGCACGGAGCTGGCCATCAGTGAATCCCAGGAGCGGATGGCGGTGGTGGTGGCAGCCCGGGATGCCATGCGCTTTCTGGAACTGGCCGATGAAGAGAACCTGGAGGCCACCGTGGTGGCGGAGGTGACGGCAATCCCCCGCCTGGTGATGCAGCACCGGGGGCAGACCATCGTGGACCTGGCCCGGAGCTTCCTGGACGAAAACGGCGCCAGGAAGGAGACCGACATCCATATCAATAAAGGCCAATATGAACAGCAGCCCAAGTCTGGCAGTTTTTCTGATGTCCTCTTAAATCAGGCGGCGGATTTGAATGGATGCTCCCAGCGGGGGATGATGGAGCGCTTTGACAGCACCATCGGCGCCGCCACGGTGCTCTTCCCCGCGGGGGGCCGATACCAGCGCACCCTGCCTGCTGCCATGGTGCACAGCCTGCCGGTGCCCGGGGGCACCCGGACTGCCTCCTACATGAGCTTTGGCTACAACCCCTTGATCAGCCAGCAGAGCCCCTACCACGGCGGCTACCTGGCGGTGGTGGAGGCGGTGTCCCGGCTGATTGCCGCCGGCGCGCCCTATCAGATGATTTACCTGACCCACCAGGAATACTTCCCCCGCCTGGGGAAAGATCCGAAGCGCTGGGGCCTGCCCCTGGCCGCCCTGCTGGGGGCCTATCGGGCCCAGATGGGCCTGGGCTGCGCCGCCATTGGCGGCAAGGACTCCATGAGCGGCAGCTTTGAGGACCTGGACGTGCCCCCCACCCTGATTTCCTTTGCGGTGACGGCGGCGGACAGGCGCCGGGCCATTTCCCCGGAGTTCAAGGGCGCCGGGCACCCGGTGGTCTGGCTGAAGCCGGAGCTGGGCGAAGACGGCCTGCCCACCGAGGCATCCTTAAAGGCCCTGTACCGCAGGGTGGCCCGGCTGCTGGAAACAGGCAAGGCCCTTGCCTGCAGCACCCCGGCCTGGGGCGGCGCCGCCCATGCCCTCACCCAGATGGCGGCAGGCAACGGCATCGGCATCCGCATCAGCGACGCCATCGAACAGGCGGACCTGTTTGCTGACAGCTACGGCTCCTTCATCCTGGAGATGGCAGGCGAAACCGACGAAGGCATCCTGCTGGGCCACACCCAGGCAGCGCCTGTGATTGCCTGGCGGAATGAGGAAGTAGCCATTGACACTCTTGTGGCTGCGGCCGAGCGCACCCTGGAAGGTGTCTATCCCACAAAGCCCGCAACAGAAGAGAAAACTGAGCTGCCCCTGCTGCTGTCCACAAAAACTGCGCCAAAGGGGCCCAGCATCGTAAAACCCAGGGTCTTAATCCCCGCCTTCCCCGGCACCAACAGCGAGGTGGACAGCGCCCAGGCCTTTGAAAAAGCGGGGGCGGCGCCTGAGGTCTTTGTGATCCGCAACCTCACCGGCCAGGCGGTGGCAGACAGCATCCAGGCCCTGGCGGCAGCCATCCGGGAGGCCCAGATCCTCTTCATCCCCGGGGGCTTCTCCGGCGGGGACGAGCCGGACGGCTCCGGCAAGTTCATCACAGCCCTCCTGCGGGCTGCCCCGGTGATGGAAGCGGTGAACGAGCTGGTGCACAGCCGGCAGGGGCTGGTGGGGGGCATTTGCAACGGCTTCCAGGCCCTGGTAAAAACCGGCCTGCTGCCCGGGGGCCGCTTCACCGACATCACCAAAGACAGCCCCACCCTGACCCTGGGCACCATGGGCCGGCACCAGTCCCAGATGGTCAGCGTGCGGGTGGCCGCCACCCTCTCCCCCTGGTTCTCCCGCTATGAAGCCGGCCGCTGCTATACCCTGCCCATCTCCAACGGCGAAGGCCGCTTCCTGTGCAGCCAGGCCCAGTATGAAGCCCTGGCCCAAAACGGCCAGATCGCCGCCCAGTACGCGGACCGGAACGGCCGGCCCACCATGGCGATGCCACACAACCCCTCCGGCTCCCTGTACGCCATTGAGGCCATCACTTCCCCGGACGGCCGCATCATGGGCCGCATGGGCCACTCCGAGCGCATGCTGGAAGGCCTGTACAAGAACCTGCCCACTACCGGGGAGGACCCCCTCTTCCTGGGGGCAATCGACTATTACAGATAGTTATTAAGGTTTCGCGATATCTTGGCCCCCTCGCGAATGCAGGGGGTCTTTGCATGCTGCCCTGCGCCCAATTGTCGTACATTTGAAAGAGCGATGGTTTTCCGGGCAATCCCTTGAAATACGGGGCAGTTCCTCAACAAATGCCCTCATTCCAACCGTCTGCCGGCTGCCAGGGGGAGCGCGCTCCTCTTCTCCCGGAGTTCCACCTGTTCATATTGGTTTACCATATTGGAAAAACGGTTGATTTTCGTCAGTTTTCTCTATTTTTCCTGTTGACATCATCCTACAATCTCGCTATGCTATAGACATCACAGTAACCACTTGGGGTTACACAATAATCAGGAGGTAGTCTCATGAAGAAACTCTTGTCCCTCGTTCTGACCGTGGCCATGCTGCTGTCCATCGGCGCATTTGCCGTGGCAGAAGAAGTCCCCACCGCGGAAATCGTCTGGTGGGCATTCCCCACCTTTGGCCAGAAGGATGCCAACGACCCCGCCGGCACCTACGAGCAGACCCTGATCGATGCCTTTGAAGCCAAATATCCCACCATCAAGGTCAAACTGGAGACCATCGACTTCACCTCCGGCCCCGAGAAGCTGGTTGCCGCCATCGAAGGCAACAAGGCCCCGGACGTGCTGTTTGACGCCCCCGGCCGCATCGTGGAATACGGCATGAACGGCGTGCTGGTTCCCCTGAACGACATGTTCACCGACGAGCTCAAGGCCGACATCAACAACGAAGGCCTCATCGCTGCCTGCGGCGACGGGGAGAACTACTGGATGTATCCCCTCTCCTCCTCCCCCTTCTTCATGGCCATCAACAAGGAAGCCTTTGAAGAGGCCGACGCCCTGCAGTATGTGAACCTGGAAGGCGACCGCACCTGGACCACCGAGAACTACGTGAAAGCCATGGAAGCCCTCCATGCTGCCGGCAAGCTGACCAGCTCCGTCTACTGCATGAGCCAGGGCGGCGACCAGGGCACCCGCGCCTTCATCAACAACCTCTACGGCGGCTCCATGGCCAATGCCGACCTGACCAAGTACGAAGTGGACAGCCCCGAGAACCGCAAAGCCCTGGAACTGGTGAAGAAGCTGGTGGACGACCAGGTGCTGGAGTTTGGCCCCGACATCAACGCCGGCGGCGAAATCGAGCTGTTTGTCAACAAGACCTTGGCCATGAGCATCTGCTGGGGCACCTCCGCAGCCAAGAACAACACCCCCAACATGGACTTCACCCAGATCTGGCTTCCCTTCCCCTCTGATGATGGCACCCCGGTTCTGGAGTACCTGATCAATGGCTTCGGCATCTTTGACAACAAGGACGAAGCCCGGGCCAAGGCCGCCAAGCTCTTCGTGCAGTTCCTGTGCGACAGCGAGGAAGTGGGCAAGGCCAACGTGCTGGCCACCGGCGCTTTCCCCGTGCGCACCAGCTTTGGCAACCTCTACGAAGGCGATGCGGACTACGAGCTGCTCTCCGCCTTCACCAAGTACTACGGCCCCTACTACAACACCATGAAGGGCTTTGCCAACATGCGCCTCCAGTGGTGGACCATGCTGCAGGCCTACCTGAGCGGCGCTGTCAGCCTGGACGATGCCCTGAACACCTTCCAGACCGAAGCCAACAAAGACCTGTAATCCGGGTTTGACCTGATGGTAGGGGGCGGTCCGCCGCCCCCTACCGTTTTGCCGGGAGACCTGCACAAATCCGTCATCCCCGGAACAAGATGTCACGCCCACGCTGTTTTGAAGGAGGCTGCCACCGTGAGCATTCTTGCCGATAACAAAAAGCTCTTCGCCCGCTCCCGGGCCATCCAGCGCCAGCAGACCAAGGTGTCCTACCTCTTCCTGCTGCCTGCTCTGGTGTTTTTCTTTGGTTTTGTGGTCTTCCCCATGATCATGGGGATCTACACCTCCTTCTTCAACTACACGATGAAGGATTTTGATTTCATCGGCCTGCGCAACTATGTGGAGCTGTTTGGTGACGCCACCTTCGGCCGCTCCGTGGTGAACACCATGGTGATTGCGGTGGCCTCCGTGCCCCTGGTGATGCTGTTTTCCCTGTGGGTGGCCACGGTGATTTACCAGATGCCCGTCTTCAGCCGCTCCTTCTTCCGCGGGGTCTTTTATCTGCCCGTGGTGATGGGCAGCGTGCCCGTTGTGGTGGTGTGGAAATGGGTCTTCCACCGCTATCACGGCATTTTGAACTGGGTGTTCAAGTCCCTGGGAATCATCAACAGCAACATCAACTGGCTGGGGGACGCCCGCTACGCCATCTGGTGCATCCTGGCGATCCTGTTCACCACCAGTATCGGCCAGCCCATCGTATTGTATGTGGCCTCCCTGGGCAATGTGGACCAGAGCCAGGTGGAGGCCTCGGAGGTGGACGGCTGCAGCAAATGGCAGACCTTCCGCCACGTGAAATGGCCCTCCCTGATGCCCACCACCCTGTATGTGGCCGTCATCACCACCATCAACTCCTTCCAGTGCTTTGCCTTGATCCAGCTGCTCACATCCGGCGGCCCCAACGGCAGCACCAGCACGGTGATGTACTACCTGTATGACACCGCCTTCCGCATCTACCGCTACGGCTATGCCAATGCCATGGGTGTCATCCTGGCCATCATCATCGCAGCCTTCTCCGCCTTCCAGTTCCGCATCATGCGGACGGACTCCTAAGGAGGACTGACGTGAGCAATATCAGTGCATCCAACAAGGAAGAGCGCTATTTCAGCACCATCACCAAGGAGCAGCGCAACATGCGCTCCCCCTATATGATTTTCATGACCATCGTCCTGGTGCTGGTGGCTTTGCTGTTCATCTTCCCCTTTTACTGGATCATCACCGGCTCCTTCAAAAGCGCGGCGGAAATCAACCTGATTCCGCCCCACTGGTTCCCCATGGAGCCCACCACCGCCCATTACCAGCGGCTGTTCCTGGAGCCCGCCTGGCAGTGGCTGTTCAACTCGGCCTTCATGTCCCTGGTGGCCATGGTGCTGGTGTGCATCGTGTCCTCCATGGCCGGCTACGTGCTGGCGAAGAAGCGCTTCCCCGGCCGGGTGGCCCTCTTCTCCCTGCTGGTGGCCGCCATGGCCCTGCCGCGCCAGGCCATTTTGATTCCCCTGGTGCGCATTATGAACACCCTGAGCCTGTCGGACACCCCCTGGGCCGTGATTCTGCCCAGCGTGGGCTGGCCCTTCGGCATCTTCATGATGAAGCAGTTTTCAGAAGGCATCCCCGGGGAGATGATGGAGGCATCCCGCATCGACGGCGCCGGCGAGATAAACACTTTCCTGCGCATCGTGGTGCCCATGCTGAAGCCGGCTTTCGGCGCCCTGGCCATTTTCACCTTCATCATCGTGTGGAATGACTACATGATGCAGCTGGTGATGCTGACCTCCAGGCGCAACCTGTCCATCGCCCTGGGCATCGCCACACTCCAGGCAGAATTTGGCATCAACTACGGCCTCATCATGGCCGGCGCCACCCTGGGCTCGGTGCCCATCGTGCTGATTTTCGCTGTTTTCCAGAAATACTTTACCCAGGGCATCGCGCTGGGCGCCGTCAAAGGTTGAAGAAAGGACGCAACATGGCCAACAAACCGGAAAAATACCAGGGGATCATCCCCGCATTCTACGCCTGCTTTGACGACCTGGGGGAGATCAGCCCCTCCCGCACCCAGGCCCTGGCCCGGCATTTTCTGGCCCAGGGGGTGCAGGGGCTGTACGTGAACGGCTCCTCCGGCGAGTGCATCTACCTGTCGGTGGAAGAGCGCAAAAAGGTGCTGGAAAACGTCATGGAAGCCGTGGGCGGCAAGCTGCTCATCATCGCCCATGTGGCGGCCAACAGCACCAGGGACTCCATGGAACTGGCCCGGCACGCCGAAAGCCTGGGGGTGGACGCCATCGCCGCCATCCCCCCCATCTATTTCCGCCTGCCCGAGCACGCCATCGCCAAATACTGGAACGACATCTCCTCCGCCGCCCCCAACACGGATTTCATCATCTACAACATTCCCCAGCTGGCAGGCACAGCCCTGACCCTGAACCTGCTCAAGGACATGATGAAGAATCCCAGGGTGGTAGGGGTCAAGAACTCCTCCATGCCGGTGCAGGACATCCAGATGTTCGTGGACGCCGGCGAAGGACGCCTGGCTGTCTTCAACGGGCCGGACGAGCAGTTCATCGCCGGGCGCATCATGGGCGCCTGCGGCGGCATCGGCGGCACCTACGGGGTGATGCCCAAGCTGTTCCTGAAAGCCAACCAGCTCTTTGAAGCGGGCCGGCTGGAAGAGGCCACAAAACTGCAGTACGACATCTGCCGCATCATCTACGCCATGGTGTCCTGCCACGGCAGCATGTATGCCGTCATCAAGGAGCTGCTGCGCCGCCGGGGCATCAACTGCGGCAGCGTGCGGCCGCCCTTCGCCCCCCTCATCAAGGAGGACATGAAGCAGGTGGACGTCTGCGAAAAAATGATTGCGGATGCCGAAAAAACCTACCTGGGTTTTTGAGGAGCCAGGCGCCATGATGAAGAAACACATCCTGTGCTACGGCGACTCCAACACCTGGGGCTATTGCGCCGCAACCGGCGGCCGCTACGGGGACGATGTCCGCTGGACCAGGCTGCTGCAGGAGATGCTGGGAGCAGACTACCTGGTGGCGGAAGCCGGCCTCAACGGCCGCACCACCGTCTTTGAAGACCCCCTCAACGAGGGCTTGAACGGCCTTCACCACCTGCTGCCCGCCATGTCCCACCACTGCCCCCTGGACCTGCTGGTGATCATGCTGGGCACCAACGACACCAAGGAGCGCTTCGCCGCCACCCCACGGAACATCACCGACGGCCTGCGCCGCCTGGTGAACAAGGCCAAGGGCCTGGACCTGCTGTTTAACGGCGGCAGCCCCCGCATCCTGATTGTGGCCCCCATCAAAATCGACGAGCGCATCTATGCTGAGCCCCTGGTGGCCCCGGGGATGGGTGCAGGCTGCGTGGAGAAAAGCCACGCCCTGCCGGCCTTGTTCGAGGCCCTGGCGGCGGAACTGGGCTGTGATTTCATGGACTGCAACCCCCATGTGACCCCGGCCTACGGCGACTTCATGCATTTTGACCCGGACAGCAACCAGCGCTTTGCCGTGGCGCTGACGGACAAAATCAAGGAAATCTTGGGCTGATATTGGTTGCCAAAACAAAAAGACTTGGGATGACATGCGCCCCCAAGTCTTTTTCGTTGCGGGTTATTGCTGCCCGTAGTAGGCGCCCTCCCCGTGCTTCCGGTAAAAATGCTTGTCCCGGAGGGCGTCCGGCGCCGGCCAGGCGTCCGGCCGGATCTGCCGGGTGAAGCGGGCCATCCGGGCCACTTCCTCCAGGACGCCGGCGTTCATCACTGCCTCCGCTGCGTCCTTGCCCCAGGCAAAGCAGCCGTGGTTCTTACACAGCATGGCCGGGACATGCATCACCTCAAGGCCCCGTTCCCTGATGGTTTCCACCATCACCAGGCCGGTGTTGCGCTCATACTGGCCGCCGATTTCCTCATCCGTCAGCCCCCGGGCGCAGGGAATGGGGCCGGCAAAATGGTCCGCGTGGGTGGTGCCGAAGAGGGGGATGTCCTCCCCCGCCTGGGCCCAGGCGGTGGCCTCCGGGGAATGGGTGTGGACGATGCCACCCATCTCCGGGAAGGTCTGGTACAGCACCAGGTGGGTGGGGGCATCAGAGGAGGGGCGCAGGCTGCCCTCCACCACCTTTCCTTCCGGGTCCAGCACCACCATATCCCCGGCCTTCATGGCCTCATAGGGGACGCCGCTGGGCTTGATGACGATGCAGCCCGTGGCCCGGTCCCGGGCGGAAACATTGCCCCAGGTGTATTTCACCAGGCCTTCTTTGGGCAGCGCCAGGTTGGCCGCAAGCACCTGCTCCTTTAAGTGTTCCAGCATCCTCAGGCCTCCTCCCCCAGATGGTCCACCGCGGCCCGCTCCACCTGGAGCAGGGCCTTGTATTGCTGCAGATAATCAGCAAAGCCGGCTGCGTCCCGGGGGTCCGGCTGCAGTTCCTTCATCCCCATGGTTGCGAAAACCCGGTGCTCCAGGTAGTCCCCCAGGGATTCGCCGGGGGTTTTGTTTGCCATGTAGGCCGCCAGCAGGGCGATGCCCCAAGCGCCGCCCTCGTTGGCGGTTTCCATCACGGACACCGGGGTGTTCAGGGCCGCTGCCGTGAAGCGCTGGCCCGTGTCCCCTTCCTTGTACAGGCCGCCGTGGCCCAGGATGCGCTCCAGGCGCACCTGCTCCGCCGCCAGCACCTCCATGCCGATGGCCAGGGTGGCCAGGCTGGTGTAGAGGATGCTGCGGGCCAGGTTGGCAAGGCTTAGGGTGCTGTCCGGCAGCTGCAAAAGAAGGGGGCGGCCCGCTTCAAAGCCGGTGATGTGCTCGCCGGAGTGGTAGCCGCAGGTGAGGATGCCGCCGGCGTCCTGATCCCCCTTGAGGGCCGCGGCAAAGAAGACCTGGTAGAGCTGCTCCCGGTCCGGCTGCAGGCCCATCTCCGCCATGAAGTCTGACAGCAGGGCAATCCAGGTGTTCAGGTCCGTGGTGCCGTTGTTGCAGTGCACCATGGCCACCGGCTTGCCATCCGGGGTGACCACGATGTCGATCTCCGGGTAGCGTTTTTTCAGGTGTTTTTCCAGCACGATCATGGCGAAGATGGAGGTGCCGGCGGAGACGTTGCCGGTGTGGGGGCGCACCGCGTTGGTGGCCACCATGCCGGTGCCCGCATCCCCTTCCGGGGGGCACAGGGGGGCGCCGGGCTGCAGATGGCCCGAGGGATCCAGCAGAGCTGCCCCGCTTGCGGTGAGGCGGCCTGCCTCCTCCCCGGCAGTCAACAACCGGGGCAGCAGGTCTTCCAGCTGCCAAGGCAGCTGCCTGTCTTTGATGTGGGCGTTGAAGGCGGCCAGGCGCCGGCCGTCGTAGCGGCCGTCATCCGTCAGGGGGAACATCCCCGAGGCATCCCCCTGACCCAGCACGTTTTCGCCGGACAGCAGGAAATGCACGTAGCCCGCCAGGGTGGTGATGCGGGCCACATCCCGGACATGGTCTTCCCCGTTTAAGATGGCCTGGTAGAGGTGGGCGATGCTCCAGCGCTGGGGGATGGAGAAGTCAAAAAGCTCTGACAGCTCTTTTGACGCCTCCTGGGTCATGGTGTTGCGCCAGGTGCGGAAGGGCACCAGCAGGCGGTCGCTTTTGTCAAAGGCCAGGTAGCCGTGCATCATGGCGGAGACGCCGATGCCAGAAAGCCGGGTGATGGGCAGGCCGTAGTCCGCCTGCACCTGGTTGGCCAGGGCCTGGTAGGCCCCCTGCAGCCCTGCCTGGACTGCATCCAGGTCATAGGTCCAGATGCCGTCCTTCAGCTGGTTTTCCCAGGCGTAGGAACCGGTGGCCAGCAGTTGGTGGTCCGGCCCGATGAGGACGGCCTTGATGCGGGTGCTGCCCAGTTCGATCCCCAGGCAGCCCTGCCCGTCCCGGATCCAGGTTTGCTGTTGTTTGTTCATCATCGACTCCGTTTTCAGCGGTACACCGCGTGGCCCAGCAGGATCTCCTGCTTGAAGGTGCGCAGGCTGGTGTGCCGGTCGATGACCAGGGCTTCAATGCCCATGTGCTCCGCCCAGTCCACCATCTGCTCCACCGTCAGGTCGTAGGAGAAGGCGGTGTGGTGGGCGCCGCCGGCCAGGATCCAGGCCTCCACCCCGGTGGTGAAATCGGGCTGGGGGGTCCAGAACACCGTGGCCACCGGCAGCTTGGGCATGGGCTGCTCCACCGCGGTGCAGTCCACCCCGGCGATGATGAGGCGGAAGCGGGTGCCCAGGTCAATCAGGGACACCGCCACCCCTGGGCCGGTTTTTGAGGTGAACACCAGCCGGGCCGGGTCCTCCCTGTTGCCCATGGACAGGGGCTGGCAGCGCAGGGCGGGCTTGCCTGCCGCCAGGCTGGGGCAGATTTCCAGCATGTGGGCCTGGAGGATGCCCTCCTTCCCCGGCACCAGGTGGTAGGTGTAGTCCTCCAGCATGGAGGTGCCCTTGGCCCCCGGGATGTCCTTTGTCATCAGTTTCATCAGGCGCACCATGGCGGCCGTCTTCCAGTCCCCCTCAGCGCCAAAGCCGTAGCCCTTCATCATCAGGCGCTGGATGGCCAGGCCGGGCAGCTGCTGCAGGCTGCCCAGGTCGTCAAAATGGGTGACGATGGCGTGGTAGTTCTTCTCCTGCAGAAAGCGCTCAAAGCCCAGCTCAATCCGGGCCTGCACCGCCACATGGCGGCGGAACTCCTCCGGGTCCCGCCCGTCCAGGAGGATGTCGTAGCTGCTGTAATACTCCTCCACCAGGGCGTTGGTGTCGGCGTCATTGACCGCCTGTACGGCAGCCGCCAGCTCCGTCACCGGCCAGGCATCCACCTCCCAGCCGAACTTCAGCTGGGCCTCCACTTTGTCCCCTTCGGTGACGGCCACGTTGCGCATGTTATCTGCCACCCGCATCACCCGCAGGCGGCTGCTTTCCACAATGCCGATGGCGGTACGCATCCAGGCGGCCATGCGCCTGCGCACCTCCTTGTTTCTCCAGTGCCCGGCGATGACCTTCCGGGACAGCCCCATGCGGGAAACCATGTGGCCGTACTCCCGGCCGCCGTGGGCGGACTGGTTCTCGTTCATGAAGTCCATGTCGATCTCGTCATAGGGGATGGCCTCGTTGAACTGGGTGTGCAGGTGCAGCAGGGGCTTGGTGTTGGCCTTGAGCCCCTTGATCCAGGACTTGGCCGGGGAGAAGGTGTGCATCCAGGTGATGACCCCGGCGCAGCTCGCGTCCTCCCCCGCTTCCTTGAACATACGGTGAATCATCTCAGAGGTGATCAGGACAGGCTTGTACACCAGGGGATAGGGCAGGTCACCGGAGGCATTGATCTCCTCCACCATGACCCGGGCGTGCTCCGCCACATTGCGCAGGCATTCCTCGCCATACAGGTCCTGGGAACCCACGAAGAACCAGAATTGATACTGCTGCTTGCTCATCTTGTTTCCTTTCTGTCCTCAGATGTATTGATATTTGTGGTAATGGTGACCCCGTCCATGTTGTGCAGGACCACCTGAAAAGGCTTGGTTGAATCGGTCTGGACCAGGAGGCTGTTGCCCGTCCGCCTCACCGAAAAGGTGGCGGCGGTCTGCCCGGTAAGGTCCGGGATGCGCAGGGTCTTGCCGGCCCCCTCCTGCATGGAGAAGACATGGAGGGACAACCCCTGCAGGTAGTCGTAATCCGGGCGGCTGTCCACGCTGCCCAGGGGGATGAGGCTGCCAGGCCTGACCATGAGGGGCAGGGACATGAAGCCGTGCTGCTCCTGCTGCCAGCCTGCCCCCTGCACCACCCGGCCGTCCAGCAGGCTGCACCAGTCCCCTGCCGGCAGGTAGTAGTCCACCCGGCCTTCTGCTGTAAACACCGGGGCCACCAGCAGGCTGTCCCCCAGCATGTACTGCCGGTCCAGCATCTGGGCGGTGAGGTCCTCCGGGAACTCCAGCACCATGGGGCGCAGCACAGGGACGCCGGTTTCGTGGGCCGCCACTGCTGCCCCGTACAGGTAGGGCATCAACCGGCATTTCAGCCGGGTGAAGTGGCGCAGCACATCCACCGCTTCATCGTCAAACAGCCAGGGCACCCGGTAGGAGGAGGAGCCGTGGAGGCGGCTGTGGCTGGACAGCAGGCCAAAGGCTGCCCAGCGCTTGTACACATGGGCCGGGGCCGTCTGCTCAAAGCCGCCGATGTCATGGCTCCAGAAAGCAAAGCCGCAGTGGGCCAGGGACAGGCCGCCCCGCAGGGTCTCAGCCATGGAGCCGTAGCTGGCGCTGCAATCCCCGCCCCAGTGGGCCGGGAAGCGCTGACCGCCCAGGGTGGCGCTGCGGGCAAACAGGACGGCCTCCCCCTCTCCCCGCACCCGTTTGATGGTGTCAAACACCAGCTGATTGTACAGGAAGGAATAATAATTGTGCATCCGCAGGGGGTCGCTGCCGTCAAAATACTGGATGTCCTTCACGGGGATGCGCTCGCCAAAGTCGGTCTTGAAACTATCCACCCCCTGATGCAGCAGGCGCTCCAGGTGGCCGGCGTACCAGGCGCAGGCTGCCGGGTTGGTGAAGTCCACGATGGCCATCCCCGCCTGCCACAGGTCCGTCTGCCAGACGCTGCCGTCGGTCCTCTTGATGAAATAGCCCTTCTCCAGGCCTTCGTTAAAGAGGTCCCCGGCCTGGGCGATGTAGGGGTTGATCCAAACGCAGATCTTCAGCCCCATGTCCCGGTAGCGCGCCAGCATCCCCTCCGGGTCCGGGAAGGTGGCAGGGTCCCACACGAAATCCGTCCAGTGCAGGCCCCGCATCCAGTGGCAGTCGAAATGAAAGACCGACAGGGGGATGTCCCGCTCCTGCATGCCGGCAATCATGCGGCTCACCGTGGCCTCGTCATAATCCGTGGTGAAGCTGGTGGACAGCCACAGCCCAAAGGACCAGGCGGGGGGCAGGGCCGGCCTGCCGGTCAGGGCGGTGTAGCGCTGCAGCACCTGCTTTAAATCGGGGCCGTAAATGAGGTAATAGCGCAGCCGCTCCCCGGGCACGGAGAACTGCACCCGCTCCACCTTCTCGCTGCCCACCTCAAAGGAGACGTCGGCGCAATCGTCCACCAGCACCCCATAGCCCCGGCTGGTCATGTAAAAAGGCACGGTTTTGTAGGCCTGTTCGGAGGCGGTGCCGCCATCGGCATTCCAGATGTCCACCGACTGGCCGTTTTTCAGGTAGGGGGTGAAGTATTCCCCCAGGCCATAGACCCATTCCCCCACCCCCAGCATCAGGGCGTCCATCATGTAGCTGCGGCCGCTCTCCCGGTGGCTGGCATGGGCCATGCCCCGGCTTGTGCTGCTGGTTAAGGGCTTGCCCTCGGCCTCAAAGGCCATGTGCCAGCCTGAAGCGGTATCCACCCGGACGCTGAGGGGGCCGCTGCGCAGCTGCCAGGCGGCTTCCTCCTGGGACATCTCTGCCGGCAGATGCGCCCGGTTGATGTCAAACACCGGCCGGTTTGGCAGCGCCCCCTTGAAATGGGTGATCTCCACACAGATGACCCCCTCCAGGGGGGAGGACAGGTCCACCTCCAAAGCGGGCATGTTCAGGGCCAGGCCCTTGTTGTTTCCCAGATGGCGGGTGGCCGCCAGCACCCGGAGGTGCCTGTCCAGCGCCTTCACCTGGTAGACCTCGGTGGCGTAATGCATCTCAAAGCCCGGGCGGGTCATCCAATAGCCGTCAGTAAACTTCATTCTGCCTCCTTATGCTAAGCTGGACTGCCAGTGCAACCGCAGCCCGCCTTCGTGACCCGTCACCGGGTCGGTATCCGGCAGCGGCACAGCCGCCGACATGGCCTGAAGCTGCCGGTAGGCCCCCGGATCGCCCCGCTGCAAATCTGGGGACTGGCCGGGCGGATAGGCCCCTAACACCGAAAAATCCCGGGAGGCGCGCAGCAGCTGGTGGCCCACCCCTGCAGGCAGCAGCACCGCGTCCCCCTTTTCAAGGCGGACTGGGCTGCCCGTGGGGCCGCCCAGCAGCAGCTCTGCCCAGCCGGAGAGGCAGCCCAGGGCCTCGTGGGCCGTGGCATGGAAATGGTGGAAGGTGTATACACCGTTCACCCACATCCCGGTCCAGAGATGGCGGGAAAACAGGCCCCTGAAATCCGGCGCTGCCTCAAACACCCCCTGGTACAGCAAGACCGGCAGGGCAGAATTGGGAAAAGGCGCAGCTTCCTGTAGCTGCAAACACGTGATTCTGGCCAAAATGCGCTCCTTTTTCATTTGTCTGCTTTGATTATACAGAACCTGGCCGAAAAACGGAAGGCCGGGAGCGGAACACATCAAAAAAACAACACAGGCGGCCTGCGTTGCATGTGGGGTGTGCCGGGAAGGGCGCGGGCGGCGTCAGTCCGCCCCGGCGGCTTGCCGGTTTTCAATCAGGGGCAGATGGATGATGCCGGCATTTAGCAGCCCGGCTTCATGGGGGTCGTGGGTGACCATCACCAGGGTGCTGCCTGCCGCATGGTCCTTGATGACCTGGGCGGCCCGGTCCCTGGCCGCTGCATCCAGGCCCTTGAAGGGTTCGTCCAGCAGCAGCAGCCGGTAATCCGCCATCAGGGCCCGGGCGATGGCCACCCGGCGCTTCATGCCGCCGCTGAAATCCCGCACGGGTTTTGCACCCGCATCCCCCAGCCCCAGGGCTGTGAGGATTGCGGTTAGCTCCTGTTCCCTGCCCCGCCCGGTGACCAGGCGCAGGTTTGCAAAGGCGCTGAGGCCCGGCAGCAGCCTGTCCTCCTGGAAGACCACGCTTTGGGGATGGAGGGTGGTGACGCTGCCGCTGTCCGGCTGCACCAGGCCCATGAGCAGGTTCAGCAGGGTGGTTTTCCCGCAGCCGGAGGGCCCCATCAGGCAGGTGGCCCGGCCCAGAGGCAGCTTAAGGCTAAAGTTGTCAAAGACTGTCTGGGCGCCGAAGCGCTTGGTGACATGGTGCAGGCGCAGGGCGTCCATCACAGCCCCTCCAGCCGCCGGATGCCCAGGTCCATCAGGCCCCGGATGAGGGCGGTGGACAGCAGGCTCAAGGCCACGATGATGATGGTCCAGGCGAAGAGGTCCGCGGTGTAGTAGTTCACCTTCACCCGGTAGAGCGCTTCGCCTATGGTGCCGCCGGGAATGCCGATGACCTCTGCCGCCACCCCGCTTTTCCAGCACAGCCCCAGGGCGGTCACCGCCCCGGCCCGCAGGTAGGGCATCAGCTGGGGCAGGTTCAAATAGAACAGCCGCCGCAGAAAGGGCACCCGGAAGACTTTTGCCATCTGGGCAAGCTTCAGGTCCCGGTGGTGCAGACCTTCTGCCAGGTTGATGTAGATCACGGGGAAACCGATGACAAAGGCGATGAGGCTGGACAGCCAGCGGGTGGACACCAGAATGATGGCCAGAATCACAAAGCTGGCCACCGGCACCGAGCGGGCGGCGGACACCAGGGGGGCGGCCAGCTCCCGCACCAGGGTGGATTTGCTGGCGCCTGCGGCCAGGAGGACGGCAAAGACCAGGCCTGCCAAAAAGCCCAGCAGGATGCGGCCCGCAGAACGCAGGGCCGCCCCGTAGGTGCCGGGCAAAAGCAGCAGGCGGGTCAAGCTTTTAAACACCTGAAGCGGTGAGGCAAGGAGAAACTCGTGCCCCACCGCGACGGCGGCCAGCTGCCAGACCGCGAGCCAGAACAAGACGGCCAGCAGGCGGTAGGCGCGGCGGTTGTTTTTAATGGTAGAAGCCCGCATCCGGCAGGCTGCCCCCGGTAGTGGCGGGGTCCTGGTCAAAGAGCATCTGGTAGAAGGGAATCAGCAGGTCCTGCATCTCCTGGCCCATCACAAAGCGGATGTTGCAGTGGGGCAGGGCCTTCTGCGCCACCTGGGCATTGAAGATGTCGTACTCCCCGATCAAGGCCGCGGCCTCCGCCACGTTTTCGTTGACATAGCTGATGGAGGCGTCATAGTCCGTCATGAACTGGGCAATGCGCCCGGCCTGCTGCGCGATCACCTCTGTCCGGGCCACGGTGACCCCGGTGATGAGGGCGGTGCCAAACTGGTCCTCCCACTCCTTGTTCAGGTCCAGGGCCACCCGGATGTCCGGGCTTTTGCCCTGGGCCACCGTCACAAAGGGCTGGGGCAGCAGGGCCAGGCCCTTCTCGTCTGCCAGGAGGGCTGCCAGGGCCTCGGTGTGCTCCGCCTTCCATTCCATGGTGACATCTGCCACCCCTGCCTCTTTCAACAGGTGGTTCAGGGCATATTCCGGGGTGGAGGCCTTGCCGCTGGCGTAGATGGTGCGGCCCTTGAGGTCAGCAAGGCACTGGACGCTGTCCCCCCGCTCCAGGATGTAGAGCACCCCCAGGGTGTTGATGTTCACCACCTGCACCGCCCCCTTGGTGTTGGCGTAGAGGATGGCGGCCAGGTTCACCGGCAGGCAGGCCAGGTCCAGTTCCCCCCGCACCAGGGCGGGCACCAGGGCATCCGGGCTGGCTGCCAGGGTGAAGGCGTAGTGATCGCTGCCCTCGTCGTCCTTCATCATCTTCACCAGGCCCATGGCGGTGGGGCCCTTCAGGGCGCCCACCCGCAGGGGGGCGGGGGCCTCCGCCAGGCCGGGCAGGAGGGAGAGGCACAGGAGGAGGGCCAGCAGGATGGCTGCAGTTTTCTTCATTTTCTTCACGCTTTCTTGGTAGCTGGCAGTTTACATCAGGGTGTTTTCCGCCAGGCGCTGCCGGTATTTGGATTGCCGGGCGTAGTGGGTGTGCAGCAGGTAGTGGGCCTTCTTGCTGTTGGGCTCGCCCAGGAACTCTGCATACAGGCGCTTGATGCCGGGGTTCTCGTGGCTCTTGCGCTTTTTCATGCCCACATCGGCCTGGTACAGGGCCTTGGCCCGGGTGGTGCGGGGGTCGGTGTGGGTGCGGGTTTCCGCGGACACAAAGGGCTGGCCGCCGCCGTCCACACAGCCGCCCCGGCAGCCCATGACCTCGATGAAGTCATACTGCTTTTTGCCGGCCTTGATGTCGTCCAGCAGCTTTTTGGCGTTGGCGGTGCCGTGGGTGACTGCCACCCGGAGGGTCATGTCCCCCAGCTGGATGTCCGCTTCCTTCACGGCGTCCAGGCCCCGGACGGCGTGGAAATCCAGTTCTTCCAGGGTTTCCCCGGTGATGGTTTCATAGGCGGTGCGCAGGGCGGCCTCCATGACGCCGCCGGTGGCGCCGAAGATGGTGCCGGCACCGGTGCTGTCCCCCAGCAGGTTGTCAAAGGGCTCGTCCTTCAAGGTCAGGAAGTTGATGCCGTTGGACTTGATCATCCGGGCCAGCTCCCGGGTGGTGATCACCGCGTCCACATCCGGCACCCCCATGGCCGCCAGCTGGTCCCGGCCGGCTTCGATCTTCTTGGCCGTGCAGGGCATCACGGAAACTACGGCGATGTTCCGCAGGGGGATGCCGGCTTTCTCCGCGTAATAGCTTTTGACGATGGCTCCCATCATCTCGTGGGGGGATTTGCAGGAGGACAGGTTGGGAATGAACTCGGGGTAGAAGGTTTCGCAGAAGTTAATCCAGCCCGGCGAGCAGGAGGTGATCATGGGCAGTTCCCCGCCCCCCTGGAGGCGGCTGATCAGCTCCGTGGCCTCCTCCATGATGGTGAGGTCAGCCGCGAAATCGGTGTCAAAGACCTGGTCAAAGCCCAGGCGTCGCAGGGCGGCCACCATCTTCCCGGTGACGTTGGTGCCCATGGGCAGGCCAAACTCCTCCCCCAGGGCGGCCCGGACGGCCGGCGCGGTCTGCACCACCACGTGCTTGGTGGGGTCGTGGAGCAGCTTCCACACGGCGGGGGATTCCTCTTTTTCCTTCAGGGCCCCCACCGGGCAGGCGGCGATGCACTGGCCGCAGCCGATGCAGGCAGTTTCATTCAGGTGGGCACCCCAGGCGGAGGTGATGGCGGTGTCAAAGCCGCGGCCCACCGGGCCGATGACGCCCACGGCCTGGGTTTTGTAGCAGGTGGACACGCAGCGGCGGCACACGATGCACTTGTTGTTGTCCCGCACCACGGAGGGGGAGACGTCGTCGACATCGTGTTCGGTGCGCTTGCCGGCGAAGGTGTTTTCGTCCGCCACCTCCAGTTCCAGGGACAGGCGCTGCAGCTCGCAGTTCTGGCTGCGCACGCAGGACAGGCATTTCTTGTCGTGGTTGGAGAGGATTAGTTCCAGCACCGTCTTCCTGGCGTGGCGCACCCGGCGGGTGTTGGTCTTGACCTCCATCCCCTCGGTGGCGGGCAGCACACAGGCGGCCTGCAGGGTGCGGGCGCCGGTTTCCACCACGCACATGCGGCAGGCGCCGATCTCGTTGATTTCCTCCAGGAAGCACAGGGTGGGGATGCGGATGTTGGCCTTCTTGGCTGCATCCAGCACCGTCTGGCCTTTTTCCACCTGCACCTTGATGCCATCGATGGTCAGATTGATCATGTTTTCCATTTCGTCCTCCAATTAAACCTTGATGATGGCATCGAAGTGGCATTTCTCAATGCAGGAATTGCATTTGATGCATTTGTCCACGTCGATGACGTGCTTTTCGCGGGCGGTGCCGGAGATGGCCCCCACCGGGCAGACCCGGAAGCAGGCGGTGCAGCCGCGGCATTTGTCGGTGATTTCCAGGTGCAGCAGCTCCCGGCAGTGGTGGGCGGGGCAGCGTTTTTCTTTGATGTGGGCCTCGTACTCCTCCCGGAAGTACTTGATGGTGGACAGCACCGGGTTGGGGGCTGTCTGGCCCAGGCCGCACAGGGCCGTGTCGCTGATGGACTCGGCCAGCTGCTCCAGGCGCTCCAGGTCCCCTTCCTCGCCCTTGCCTTCGACAATGCGGTCCAGGATCTCCAGCATCCTTTTGGTGCCCACCCGGCAGGGGGTGCACTTGCCGCAGGACTCGTCCACGGTGAAATCCAGGAAGAAGCGGGCGATGTCCACCATGCAGTTGTCCTCGTCCATGACAATCATGCCGCCGGAGCCCATCATGGAGCCGATCTTGGTGAGGGAATCGTACTCAATGGGCACATCGATGAGGCTTTCCGGGATGCAGCCGCCGGAGGGGCCCCCCGTCTGCACGGCCTTGAACTGCTTGCCGCCGGGGATGCCGCCGCCGATGTCGTAGATCACCTGGCGCAGGGGGGTGCCCATGGACACCTCCACCAGACCCGTGTTGTTGATCTTGCCGCCCAGGGCGAAGACCTTGGTGCCCGGGGAGCGCTCGGTGCCCATGGAGCGGAACCAGTCGGCGCCGTTGATGAGAATCTGGGGGATGTTGGCGTAGGTTTCCACGTTGTTGATGTTGGTGGGCAGGTTGAACAGCCCCTGGGTGGCGGGGAAGGGGGGCTTGGGCTTGGGCTCGCCCCGGTTGCCCTCGATGGAGGTCATCAGGGCCATTTCCTCGCCGCAGACAAAGGCGCCTGCGCCCAAACGGATGTGGACGTCAAAGCTGAAGTCCGTGCCCAGGATCTTGGAGCCCAGCAGGCCGTATTCCCGGGCCTTGTGGATGGCGATCTTCAGGCGGTTCACCGCGATGGGGTATTCCGCCCGGACGTAGATATAGCCTTCGTCAGCGCCCACGGCATAGCCGCAGATGGCCATGGCTTCCAGGACGGCGTGGGGGTCCCCCTCCAGGACGCTGCGGTCCATGAAGGCGCCGGGGTCCCCCTCGTCGGCGTTGCAGATGACGAATTTCTTTTCGCCCGGCACGTCCTTGCACAGCTGCCATTTCAGCCCCGTGGGGAAGCCGCCGCCCCCCCGGCCCCTGAGGCCCGAGGCCTTGATGATGTCCACCACCTCCTGGGGGGTCTGCTGGGTGAGGGCGGTGGCCAGAGCTTTGTAGCCGTCAAAGGCGATGTATTCGTCGATGTTCTCCGGGTCGATCACGCCGCAGTTGCGCAGGGCCACCCGGGTCTGGTGCTTGTAAAACTCGATGTCGTTTAAGGACTGGCCTTCCTCCTGGGCCTCCTCCTGGTGGTGGTAGACCAGGTGGCGCACGATGCGGCCCTTGAGCATGTGCTCGGAGACGATCTCGTCCACGTCCTCCGGGCGCACCCGGGAATAGAAGGTGCCCTCGGGGTAGACAATCACCACGGGGCCGGCCTCGCACAGGCCGAAGCAGCCGGTCTTCACCAGGCTGACCTCCCGGTCCAGCTTGTGCTCCTTGAGCTGCTGCTCAAAGCGCTCCATCAGGGTGTTGGAGCCGGAGGAGGTGCAGCCTGTGCCGCCGCAGACCAAAATATGTGAGCGGTAAATAATCATTGTGCGTTCCCCTTCTCCTGAGCCAGGTCCTGGTTGGTGATGGTGAACTCCTTCACCGGGTTGCCGTTGACGATGTGCTCCGACACTATCCGGGCCGCCTTGCGCTCGTCCAGGTTGACATAGGTGACCTTGTCCTGGCCGGGGATGAACACATCCGCCATGGGCTCAAAGCGGCAGGTGCCGATGCAGCCGGTTTGGGAGATGGTGACGTGGCTCAGCTTGCGCTTGGAAGCCTCGGTCATGAAGGCCATCATCACGTTCCGGGCGCCGGCCGCGATGCCGCAGGTGGCCATGCCCACCACCACACGGACCTCAGATCCCTTGTCTTCCCGGCGCAGGTTGATCCGTTCCAAGGTCTGCTTTCTGATTTGTTCCAGTTCCGCTAAGGATTTCATGATATGATTCCTCCCAATGTATGATTGGCCATGTCGTGTAAAACGGAGGTCAGCCACAGGGCGACGTCCGGGTCGTTGATGGGCACCGGGCCCAGGGTGTCCTTCATCTGCCGGGTGTCCAGGGCCTCTTCGGCCCCGTCACAGGACAGGTGGATGGTGAAATCCGGGCCCTCCGGGTTGCCCAGGATGAGGGCTGCGAGGGTGTCTGCCAGCTTGCCCAGGGGCGGGCAGTCGATGTGCCGGGTATCAAACACCGCCTGCACCCGGGTGCCCTGCCCCGGCGCAGATATCAGGTCGAAGCTGCCGCCTGTGCTGTATGCCGCTTCCCGGGTGAGGGGAATGCCCAGGCCCACCTTGCGGGTGGCGCGGCTGGTGACAAAGGGGGACAGCGCCTGCTGCGCTCCTTGATCGTCCATGCCCCGGCCGTCGTCCCGGATAATCATGGTGAGGCGCCCTTCCAGGTCCAGGCGCAGGATGATCTCCACCACCTGCGCCCCTGCCTGGATGCTGTTTTGAACCAGGTCCAGCAGGTGCAGGGCAATCTCCGGCATCAGTCCTCGTAGATGGAGAGGATGGCGGGCACCTCGTCCGGGGTGACCCGGCCGTGGACCGACTCATCCACCGTGAGGACAGGGGCCAGGCCGCAGGCGCCCAGGCAGCGGGTGGCCAGCAGGGTGAACTTGCCGTCCTTGGTGGTGCCGCCGGGCTTCACGCCCAGGGAATCGGACAGCTTGTCCAAAACCGCCTGGGAGCCCTTCACATAGCAGGCCGTGCCCATGCACACGCTGATGACGTGCTCGCCCTTGGGCTCCAGGGAAAACTGGGAATAGAAGGTGGCCACACCGTAGACCTCGCTTAAGGTGATGCCCAGCCCTTCGGCGATTTCGATCTGGACCTCCTGGGGCAGGTAGCCGAAGATCTCCTGGGCGGCGTGCATCACCGGCATCAGGGGGCCGGGCATGTCCTTGTGATCCTGGATCACTTTGTGCAGTTGGTCGAATTTTTCCTTTTTGTCTACCATGGTGTGCTCCCTTCCTTGTTTTCTGTTTCTTAGCCTGCTGCAGGCGCCCTGTCCTGGCCGTTCAAAGCGGCAATCAGCGCGGGGACATCCATAGCGGGCAGGCTGTGAAGGCGTTCCTGGATCATGCCCAGCTGGTGGGCGTCGGAGTTGTGCAGGGCCAGGCAGCCTTCCGGCACCTGCTGGCCCGGGGCCGCTTCCACCGCATAAAACCTGGGGGTCTCCGGCAGAAAGCCCAGCACCTGGATAAGGCCGTAGCCCCGGTGGATGTGGGCGGGCACCGCGGCCCCGCCCAGGCTGCGCACCATCCCGGTGAGCTGGTCCAGCCCGGCATCCAGGGCGCCGATCAGGAGGGCGTCCTCCTCCCCCAGCACCCGGTCACCGCTGTCCATCAGCAGCTGCCGGCCGAAGGTGTCCGGGCGGTTGTTGGCCCGGGGCAGCAGCGGGCGGATGGCGGCGTCCATCTGGAGGGCGGCCTTCACATCCGGGAAATAGGCCAGCAGGTGGACCTCCTCCTTGCTGCACAGCTCCATCCCCGGGACAAACAGCAGGCCCTGGCGCTGTGCCGCCTCAAAGCAGGCTGCCAGGTTGCCGCCGGTGTTGTGGTCCGTCAGGGCGATCAGGTCCAGGCCCTTCAGGCGCGCCATGGCGCAGATGTTGGCCGGGCTCATGTCCTCATCGGCGCAGGGGGACAGGCAGCTGTGGAGGTGCAGGTCGTAGTACATGAAGCCCGGGTTCAAGGGGGCGGCAGCCCCGCGGCGGACAACAGCCCGCAGATGCGGTAGGCGGACAGCGGCGAGGTGATGACCGCGATGCCCTCCGCCCGGGCCTTGTCCAGCACCGCCTCCTCCATCACGATGCCGTCGGGCAGGATGACGCAGGCCATCTCGTGGAGGCTGGCCACAGCGATGACGTTCAGGTGGGTCTGCACCGTCACCCAGGCCATACCCTGCTGGCCCCGGGCCATGACCCAGCTGAGCAGGTCGCAGACATAGCCGCAGGTGATACCCCGCTCCTCCCCGGGGCGGACCAGGGGGCTGCCTTCAATCAGGCTGATGAGTTGCTGAAGATCCATCCTGCCTCCTTCACTCCCGCCGGGTCTTGGCGATGTCCACCATCTTCTGGGCCATCACCTTCAGGGTGTCCTTGAGCACATAGATGCAGTCCGATTCGCTGAAGAGGCCCTTGACGATGTCCTCCGCGAAGGAGCGGCAGGTGGGGGAGCCGCAGGAACCGCAGTCATAGCCCGGCAGGGTGTCCAGAATGCGGTTCATCTCCTCCATGCGCTCCATGGCCCCGGCGATGCTCTCATGCAGCTTCATGCTGTCCACTTCCGGGATGGCCTGGTCAAAATGCAGGTACTGGGGCGGCAGGGCCGCCTCCTTTTCCTTGGGGTTCAGGCCTTCCTCCATGGCGCGGCGCACGTTGTCCAGGGTGTTCTTGGCCAGGTAGTTGTTTTCATAGATCAGGGGGCCGCCGATACAGCCGCCCAGGCAGGCCAGGGCCTCCAGGTAGTCCAGGTCGTCAATCAGCCGGTCCTCCACCGCCTCCAGCACCCGGATCACGTTGTCGATGCCGTCCACGGAGATGGAGTTGCGGGGCTCCACTGCGGCGATTTCCCCGCCGGCTGCCGCCCAGCACATGCCGCGGGTGGTGAAGGGCGCTGCCTCCACCCGGGGCTTGGCCCGGCTGAGGAGGGGCTGCAGGCGGCCGTAGATTTCCATCATGGAAATGGCGCCGTCCACCTGGGAGCTCTCATGCCCGATGGGGTTGTGGATGGCCGTCTTCTTGGCCGGGCAGGGGGTGATGAAAAAGATGCCCACCTCCTGGGGCGCCACCCCCTCCTGCTGCACCGCCTCCCGGCGGGCCATGGCGGCGGCCACCTCCATGGGCTGGCGCAGGGAGATGATGTTGGGAATCAGGGAGGGGAAGCGGGCCTGGATCAGGCGGGTCACCGCCGGGCAGGCGGAGGAAATCAGGGGGCGGGGGCGGCTTTTATCCTTCAGCTTGCGCTGCACCGCCCGGGCCACCACATCAGCCCCCCGGGCCACGTCAAAGACCTTCTTGAAACCCAGGGACAAAAGGGCGTCCCGGATGGCGGCGGTGTTGGTGTTGTTGCGGAACTGGCCGTAGAGGGAGGGGGCCAGGAGGGCCACGGGCCAGGCATAGGACCGGATGTCTTCCAGGGTGTCGGTGTGGGCCACCTTGGCATGGTACTCGCACACCCGGATGCACTCGCCGCAGTCAATGCAGCGCTCATTGATGATGTGCGCCTTGTTGTCATACACCCGGATGGCTTCCACGGGGCAGCGCTTCAGACAGGCTGTGCACCCGCGGCATTTGTCCTCGTCCAGGCGGACGGAATGGTAACGGCTGTCGTTCATGGGTCTCCCTTATGCCAGCTTGAATTTCATGATCATCAGCGTGCCCACCCCCACCTGGCTGGCGATCAGAAAGTCGTCCGTGTTGCGCATCATGTTGGGCAGCCCCATGCCGGCGCCGAAGCCCAGGCTGCGGGCGTCCTCCGGGGCGGTGGAAAAGCCTTCCTTCTTGGCCAGTTCAACATCCGGGATGCCGGGCCCCCGGTCGTGGACCTGCAGGGTGATGAAGCCCTCCTCGATGGAAAACTCCATGGCGCCCCCCAGGCTGTGGATGATGAGGTTCATCTCCGCCTCGTAGCAGGCCACCGCCACCCGGCGGATGATGCTGCTGTCCACCCCCAGCTGCTTCAGCTGGCGTTTGATGTCGGCCGAGGCCTGGCCCGCCACGTCGTAGCCCGCCTGCTCCACCGGGTAGACCGTGTGAATCACTGCGCCGGCCCCGTCCCTTCCCGGGAGGCCCATTTCATGGGGGAGCCCCGCAGGCCGCTTTCATACAGCAGCCCGGCGCTGGTGAACATGGTCTTGTTGACCCCCATTAAGACCACACCCAGTTCACTGGCCAGGTCGATCACGTCCTGCCCGGGCAGCTTGCCCCTGACAAAGACGATGCACTTCAAATCCAGCATCTCCGCCGTGCGGATGACATGGGCGTTGGCCAGCCCGGTGAGGATGATGGATTTCTCGTGGACGAAGGCCAGCACATCGCTCATCAGGTCCGAGCAGCAGGCTGTTTGCACCACAATGTCCAGGTGGTCTTCCCCCGTGAAAACGGTGGCCCCCAGGGCGTCCGCCACCTGGCGGAGGCTGAGCCCCTGGGCAACTGAATGTATTTTCTTCATTAATGTGTCCTGATTGGCTGGGCGGATGTCTTCGCCCGGAGGTGCCGTGTGGGTGGTGTTCAAACTCATGGGGGGATGGATGCCTCCTGCTGTGTTTGTAGGATGATACCGGGCGTCATTCGGGGGTGGGACTGCTGGGACAGCGTGATTATAACAGAGGGCCGGACGCAAATGAACGGCCTGGCACATCTTGATGGGACGTTTTCCGTCCCGCCTGGCGCGGTTTCCGTCCCGACCATGGCCTGAATGTCTATGGACGACACAGATATTCTATCAGAGGCCGCCGCTTTTGTCCAGGAAATGGACAGTTTGCAAATACGTACAAAGCCGGTCTTGTGCTATAATCCCTGGTATCACACACCCTTTGACGGAAAGAGAGGCTGACATGCTGCGAATCGAACACCTGAATAAATCCTTTGGGAACAAAAAAGCGGTGGAGGACCTGTCCATCCACATCAGGCCCGGGGAGATCTACGGCTTCATCGGCCACAACGGCGCCGGGAAAACCACCTGCATCAAGGCCTGCTGCGGCATCCTGCGCTTTGACAGCGGAGAGATCCATATTGACGGCATCAATATTAAGTCGGACCCCATCGCCTGCAAGCAGCGCACCGCCTACCTGCCGGACAACCCCGACCTGTATGAGTTTTTAAGCGGCATCAAGTACTTAAACTTCATCGCCGATGTCTTTGGCATTTCAAAAGAGGACCGGGAGGCCCGGGTCAAAACCCTGGCCGCGGAGTTTGAACTCACCTCCGACCTGGCCCAGCCCATCGCCACCTATTCCCACGGCATGAAGCAGAAGCTGGCCGTCATCGCAGCCCTGATGCACGAGCCCCGCCTCCTGGTGATGGACGAGCCCTTCACCGGCCTGGACCCCAAGGCCAGCTTCCTCCTCAAGCAAAAGATGCGCGCCATCTGCGACGCCGGCGGCGCCGTCTTCTTCTCCACCCACGTGCTGGAAGTCGCCGAAAAGCTCTGCGACAAGGTGGCCATCATCCGCCGGGGCAAGCTGGTGGTGGAAGGCACCATGGAGGCCGTGAAGGGCAACGAATCCCTGGAGGAAGTCTTCCTGGAACTGGAGGACCACCATGCTTAAAGCCCTCATCAAGGTGCAGCTGCAAAGCATGTTCTCAAGGGGCCTCTTAAGGAACAGGCGCAGCAGCAAAAAGCCCCGGAACCCCCTTCTGTCCCGCCTGATGATCGTCCTGCTGGCCCTGTACATCCTGGCCTCCCTGGGCATTTCCCTGGGGGTCACCTTCCACAACATGCTCACCAGCTTTCAGCCCTTAAACCTGCTGTGGATGTATTTTGCCGTCGCCGGCATCGCAGCCTTCCTGTTCAGCGTCATCGGCTCCATCTACTTAGCCCAGGCCAGCCTCTTTTCCGCCCAGGACAACGACCTGCTCCTATCCATGCCTATCCCGCCGGCCAAGATCCTGGTAGCGCGCTCCGTGGCCCTCTACCTCATCGCCCTCTCCGTCCAGGCCGTCGTCCTGCTGCCCGCCCTCACCGTCTACCTGGTTTTCGCGGGCTTCAGCCTGCCCGTCCTCATCATGGCCCTGATCGCCGGCCTGCTGCTGCCCCTGCCCACCCTGGCCCTGTCTATCCTCCTGGGTTGGCTGCTGGCCCTCGTTTCCGCCCGCCTGCGCCGCAAGAACCTGGTGGTGGTGCTGCTGTCCATCGCGGCCCTGGCCGCCTATTTTGTGGGCTACAGCCGCCTCATTGCCGCCATGGAGGAGCTGATGCTGCGGGGCCATCAAATCGCCCAGGCCGTCAAAGGGGCCATTCCCCCCGCCTACCACTACGGCCTGGCCCTGGCGGAGGGCAAGCTTCCAAGCCTCCTCCTCTTCGCTCTCTTCTGCATTCTCCCCTTTGCCCTGGTGATGGCCCTGGTGGCCGCCAACTACCGCCAGGTGATCACCACCCGGCGGGGCGCCCCCAAGATTGCCTACAAAGGCGGCGGCCTCAAGGCCAGTTCCCTCATGCAGGCCCTCCTCACCAAGGAGGTGCGCCGCTTCTTCTCCAGCCCCATGTACATGCTCAACTCCGGCTTCAGCCTGCTGTTCATGCTGGGCCTGCCCATCTACCTGGCTGTGGACAAAAACGTCCTCAGCATGTTCCAGCAGGAGCTGGGCGTCCTCACCCCTTACCTGGGCCCAGCCGCCGTGGGGGTGCTGTCCATGATGGCCGGCAGCGTCTTCATCTCCGCTGTCTCCATTTCCATGGAGGGCAAGGCCCTGTGGATCCTCCAATCGCTGCCGGTGAAGCCCATCCAGGCCCTCCTGGCCAAGGCCGCGGCCCATTTTGCAATCAGCCTGCCCTTTGTCCTCGCCGCCGGCATCATTCTGGGGGTCGCCTTCCGGCTGGAGGCCTTCATCTTTGTCATGTGCCTCCTCCTGCCCCTGCTGTTCACTGTGTTTTCAGCTTTTCTGGGGCTCCTCCTCAACCTGCGCTTCCCCAAGCTGAACTGGCGCAACGAGACCGAGCCCGTCAAGCAGAGCATGTCCCCCTTCCTGGCCATGACCCTGGGCTTCCTCATCCCCATCACCCTCACAGGGCTGGGAGCCTACCTGACCAGCAAGGGCCTGGACCTGAAGCTGTACATCCTCCTCTGCACCGCCGCCATCGCCCTGGCCAGCACGGGCATGTACCTTCTTCTCAAGGCCAAGGCCGACAAGGCTTTTCTGGACTTGAGCGAGGTGTAGGACGGGGAGGGACAGGGGGACGCTTACCTTTTCGAAAAAAAGGTAAGACCAAAAAACTTTAATAGGTTAATAGCTGTTTGAAAACAGCAAACAAAACAGCCCCTGCTTGAATGCGGGGGCTGCCGTGTTACTGACTTGATATATCAGACTTCAGGAATATAGACGTCCACTTCCCGGCCCTGTTCCGCCGAGTCGCCGATGGCGTTGATGATGGCCTGGTTGTACAAGATCTGGCTGGAGGGCACAGGCGGGGGCAGCTTAAAGATGATGGCGTCCAGGAAGGAGCGGATCTTCTTGTCAAAAAGCCCAGCCTCGTCCTCCTCCAGGATCGGGATCACCGTCTCCACCTGCTGGCCGGCCAGGTCGTGGTACAGCTTCATGGGGCCGCCCACCGAGCCGTTCCAGCACTCCGTGGAGGGAATCCGCAAGGCCCCCTTGGTGCCCAGGATTACCGTGTCACCTGGGGTGTCCAGGTGCATGGCCCAGGAGATGCGGAAGTCCAGGATGATGTCCCCCTCCAGCCGGATGAAGGCAGCGGCGAAATCATCCACGTCAAAGCGCTTTGCGTCCTCCGGCTTCTGATAATCCGTGGAGGTGCCGAAGAAATTGGAGGTATAACCCGAGGCCGTCAGGGGCCGGGGGTAGCCGATGGCGTTTAACACCATGTCCAGGGAATAGCAGCCGATGTCACCCAGGGCGCCGATGCCCGCCGTTTCCTTCTCAATGAAGGTGCTGTTGGGGATGCCCCGGCGCCTGCCGCCCCCCGTCTGGATGTAGTAGATCTTCCCCAGGGCGCCGGAATCCACGATCTTCTTGATCTGCTTCATGTTGGCGTCCATCCGGGGCTGAAAGCCGATGGACAGCAGCGCACCGGACTGCTTCTCCGCCCGCATGATCTCCGCCGCCTCCTCCACCGTGGCGGTGAAGGGCTTTTCCAGCAGCACGTGGACGCCCCGGTTCAACGCCTCGATGGTGGGGCCGGCGTGCTGGGTGTTGTAGGTGCACACGGACACCGCATCCAGCTGCTCGTTTTCCAGCATGCTCTTGTGGTCCGGATAGAACCGGCAGCCGGTGACCCCGTAATGGGCCGCAAACTGCTCCGCCTTGCCGGGGATCAGGTCCGCCATGGCCACGATTTCCACATCCGGCTGCTTCAAATAGCTTTCCACATGGGCCTCTGCAATCCAGCCGGTGCCGATGATGCCCACCTTCAGTTTTTCCTTGGCATATTCCCGCTCTTCCCGCACCGCCTGGGTGAATGCCGACAGGACACGATCTGTATCAGACATAGTGGCTCCTTTCCTTGGTTCCCTTGTTGTTGACGGACGGAGGCAGGCGCCTTCACTTCCGTTTGCCTTGTTTTCACCCCATCCTACCATGCTTAAAGGTTTTCGTAAAGCATTTCGCCGCGCTGACTGTGGGATTTGTGTGGTTTTTGCACATTTATCACATCAATTCGCAATATAACGCTTTGTCAAACGGGTAAAATACAGGCAGCCGTTGTTTGAAAACGGCACAAACCACAAGGAGACAACAGATGAAGAAGTTCGACATCGCTGTCCTTGGCGCAGGCAGCGGTTTAATCATCATGGAAGGCGCCCTCAAAGCCGGCAAATCCGTCGCTGTCATCGAATCCGGCGCCTTCGGCGGCACCTGCCTAAACCGGGGCTGCATCCCCTCCAAGATGCTGGTCTACCCGGCCGACCTCATCCAGGAAGCCCGCAGAGGCGAGCGGGTGGGGGTCACCTTCACGGAGCCTGCCGTCGACTGGGACAAGGTCAGCCGGCGCATGCGCCGCCAGATTGACGTGAACGAGAGCCTGGAACAGGACATCACCGGCACCCCCGGGGTCACCGTGTTCCGGGGCACCGGGTCCTATCTGGACCCCCACACCCTGGAAATCGCCATGAATGACGGCGGCACTGAGCGCATCACCGCTGAACAGATCGTCATCGCCACCGGCAGCCGTACCCGCCTGCCGGAGATGGAGGGCATCGACACCGCGCAGCCCCTCACCAGCGAGTCCTTCTTTGCCGACCGCTTCCCCGATGCCCCCTATGACAGCCTCCTCATCATCGGCGGCGGCTTCACCGCCCTGGAGTTTGCCCACATCTTCTCTGCCTTTGGCACCAGGGTCACCCTGGCCGTCCGCAGCGAAACCATCCTGCGGGGCATGGATGCGGACATCCCGCCCTTTGTCCAGAAGCAGCTGGAGCACGCCGGGGTGCATTTCCTGTACGAAGCCGTTCCCCAGAAGATCGAAACCGCAAACGGTCAAAAAACCGTCACCTTCCGGGACCGCCTCACCGGGGAAACCCACCAGGTCACCGCCCAGGAGGTCCTCCTGGCCTCCGGCATCCTGCCCAATTCCCACCTGCTGCGCCTCGAGAATGCCGGCGTTGCCATGGACAAAAACGGCTACATCACAACCGACAGCAAGCTGCGCACCAACATCCCCCACATCTTCGCCATCGGCGACATAAACGGCCTCTATCCCCTGCGCCACAAGGCCAATTACGAGGCCGAGGTCTTAAACAACGTCCTCTTCGGCGACAACACCCGGGAGGCCGTATACACCTCCGTTCCCGAAGCCGTTTTCACCAACCCCCAGGTGGGCAGCGTGGGCCTCACCGAGGCCCAGGCCAGGGAACGCTTTGGCGACAAGGTGCAGGTGCACCGCTACCACTACTCCGACATCATCGCCGGCATCGCCATGGGCTACTCCGCCCGCCGGGACGACGACGGCTTTGCAAAGGTCATCACCGACGACCAAAAGCGCCTCCTGGGTGTCCACGTGGTGGGGCCCCAGGCCGGGGTCATCGTTCAGCCCTACGCCTACCTCATGAACGCCGGCGGGCCCGTCCAGGCCCAGACCCCCGGCACCTGGCTGCCCATTGAACAAAGCATGACCATCCACCCCACCTTCGCCGAGCTCACCGCCTGGGCCCTCATCTATCCCGAGGGCTAAAGGCAGGGGAAGCAGGAAGGGGATGGGGACGGGGACGGGGACGACTTCTTTTTCTTAGGAATGAAAAAGAAGCAAAAAGAACCGATGATTTCCTGATTTAATTCACACTGCTGTATCATACCAAACACACGAGTTAATGCACTCATGGGGCGAGGATTTTTGATGGCTCTGC
>DAITOE010000003.1:0-33223 GCA_036834245.1 Clostridia bacterium
ACGGCATTGGGGGCCAGGGCCAGCAGGTTGTAGCCCGCCCAGGCCCGGAAGGTGCGGCTGCCTGCCAGCACCCGGATGTCCCCCCAGAGGGATTTGAGGTTGAAGCTGTCCTCGATGTTGCCGTGGGCATAGTATTCCGGCCTGTCCTCCAGGTTTTTCAGCGCCACGTAGTAGATGGCGGCGTTCAAGGCCACCACCCCCATCAGCACCAGCACGATCATGCCCAGGTCCCCTTCCCGGTTGCCCACCAGCAGGAAGGTGGGCACCAGGGTGGCGAAAAAGCTGACGATGTTGGCCACATAGGACTGGACCACGTTCACGTTCACCCGCTCCTCCTTGCTGGCCGCCTTCACCAGGATGAAGCTGCCCGTGGCCACCCCGTAGGCGGTGGCGAAGGTGTCGTAGATGAACAGTTCCACCAACAGGGCCGTGAAGATGAGCCACTGGGGCCAGGTGGGCTGGGAGAGCAGCATGGCCACCAGGCACAGCAGCATGAAGGGCACGCTCACCCGCATGATGTAGAGGAACTTACCTTTCTGGGGGTCCACCTTCCGCCGGTCGATCAGGATGCCGATCAAGGGGTCGTTCAGGAAGTTCCAGATGTTGTAAACCAGGTAGACCAGGCCCACGTACATGGGCTTCAGGCCAATCAAATCCGTATACAGCTTGATGTACACATTGTGGATGAGGACATGGCTTAAGGATGCCGCCGGGATGGGCAGGGACAGCAGGAAGGTTTCCTTGGGGCTGAGCCGCCCGTCCTTCCCCGGTTGTCTGAAGCGTTGCAGCAGTCCCATAGCGCCCCTCCTTGCAAATCGTCATATAAAAAATGAAGGCCGGATAGCATCTGCCTTCATTATACAGCGCCGGAGGCGGGGATAAACACCCTCAGCCCCCGGCGATGGCCTTCAGCGCGAAAAGGGCCCGGTCCACCTCGTCCTCCGTGTTGAACAGGGAGAAGCTGAAGCGCACCGCCCCCCGGGTTTCCGTGCCCATGGCCTGGTGCCACAGGGGGGCGCAGTGGGCGCCGGCCCGGGTCATGATGCCATGGTCCTCGTCCAGAACCTGGCTCACCTCCGCCGCGTCCATGCCCCGCATGTTCAGGGCCACCACCGGCCCGGGGTCCGGCCCGCCCTCATAGACATCCACGCCGGTCAGCTGCTCTAAGCCTGCCACAAACTGCTGCCGCAGAGCGCTTAAGCGGGCGCTCACCGCCGCCTGCCCTTGTTGCATCAGCCAGTCCACCCCCGCCTGAAGCCCCAGGATGCCCGGCAGGTTCAGGGTGCCCGCCTCGCAGACCTCGGGGTAGGTGGCAGGCTGCTCCTTCAAAAAGGAATGCACCCCGCTGCCCCCGGACAAAAGGGGCGCCAGGGGGATGTCCCCCCGTTTGATGAGCCCGCCCACCCCCTGGGGGCCGTAGAGGGACTTGTGGCCGGTGAAGGCCATCAGGCTGCGGGGCCACCGGGGCACCTGGGGCAGGGCCCGGGTGCCGGCATACTGGGACAGGTCCAGGATGAGGAGCAGGTCCTTCTCCACGCACAGGGCTGCAATCTCGGGAAGGGGGGCTGTGAAGCCCGACACATTGGACATGGCGTTGATGCACAGGGCGCTGGTGTCCGGCCGCAGGGCCTGTTTAAGGTCCCTGATGGTATAGCCGCCATCGGGCCCCAGGGGCAGCAGGTCCAGCCCCATCCCCCGGGCCTGCATCTGGTACAGGGGCCGCAGCGTGGCGTTGTGGGCCAGGCCGGTGGTGAGCACCCTGTCCCCCGCCCCCAGCGCCCCCTTGATCGCCTGGTTTAGGGCCATGGTGGCGTTGGCAGCAAAGGCGATGTCCAGGGGATTGACGCCAAAATATGCAGCCAGGCTGCGCCGGGCACGGGCCAAGGCCTTCAGGGCCTGGTTGGCCGCCTGGTGCGCCCCCCGGGCCGGGTTGCCATAGCCCCCGGTGAGGGCCCGGAGGACGGCCTCTGTCACCTCCGGCGGCTTGTGCAAGGAGGTGGCGCTCTGGTCAAAATACATCATGCCGGCGTCCACCTCCCTCGCTGGCCGGTGTAGAGCTGCTCATAGGCCAGCTGATGCCGGGCCATCAGCGACAACACCATCTCCCGGTGCCCGGGGTCGCACAGCAGGGCCAGGCCGCAGCCGGCGTGGACCTGGGGCGGGAGGGGAATCAGCCGGCCGGGCAGGCCCGCCTCCTCCATCAGCAGCTCCGCCTCCATGGCTGCATGGCTGGAAAAAAAGGTGACCAGCAGCTTTGTCACGGCCGGACCATCGGGTGCTGGGTCATCAATTCACAGATGCGGTACATGTTGGTGACCTCCCCCACCTGCAGCCTGTCCTTCAGGCCATAGAAATCCAGGCAGAGGCCGCAGGACAGCACCTGCACCCCCTGTGCCGCAAGGGCCTGCAAATCAGACACGGTTTTGGCGTTCTCCGTGGTGAGGGCCACCCCCCGGTTGTAGCACAGCACGAAGGCCGGCAGCGGGCTTTGCTCCCCCAGGGCGTACACAAAGCCCTCCATCAGCTTGCGGCCAAAGGCAGGGTCCCCCTGGCCCATCTCCTCCCCCGCCAGCACCACCACATAGCTGCCCTGCGCCTCCCCTGCCGCTTCCTCACCGGTCGCAGGGGCAAACAGCACCTCATAGCAGTCCCTGGCCAGCTCCTTCACGCTGGCCGCACGGCCCAGGGTCTGCCCCAGGTGGCTCAGGTTCAGGGTGGCGGTGCGGTTGTCCACCAGCACCTGCACTTCCCCCGGCTCCCCTTGCAGGGCCTGTTTGGCCAGGATGACAGGCTGGGGGCAGGCAAGGCCGGTGGCATCGACGGTTTTCATGGGCTTCCTCCCTTATAACGCTTGATTTGGCTTCAAAAAACCAGTCCCATCATAGCACAACCAGGCCGGTCTTTCAGTAGAACAACCAGGGATTATTCCAGGGCCGCCAGCGCCTGGAAGGCTGCCTCCAGCAGCGCCCCGGCCTCAAAGGCGGGCAGCCGTGCTTCCCAAGGCGGGCCGGGGTGCCGGGCCGCGCTGGGGAAGGCCTCCCGGATGAGGGCGGCCAGGAGCTGGGCCTTGTAGACCAGGCGGGGGTACACCAGGATCTCCTCCGGGCCGCCAGGCACCATCAGGTGTTCAAAAAGCCGGGCCCGATCCTCCAGGGGCAGGGTGCGGCTGTAGGCATCAACAAACCAGACCTGGTCCGGGTGCTCCCCGGCATCATAGGCCGCGGCGGTGTATGCCGCATCATACAGCGTGTAGCCTTCCGAATCGGTGTAGCGGTGGTGGAAGCCGTAGTCCGGCGCCTCCCCGGGCCCCAGGCGCCCCCAGTACCAGAGGAGGGGCCGCTGGCTGTCCGCCGCAGCTTGCTCCAGCCGGTCCTCCAGCACATGCATGAACTCATGGGCCAGGATGCGGGCAAGGCCCGTGTCCCGGATGTCCAGCACCAGCAGGCGCTGGCTGCCTGACTGGGCGGAAAAGCCCGCCGCAGCCATGATGCCCTCCTGCCCGGTCTGCTGGATGGCGCCGGTCAAGTGGATGGCAAGGGAGTCAACAGGCGGCAGGAGGGCCTCCTGCAGCAGCCCTTCCGGCAGGATATGAAGGAAGGCGTCGATGGCCGTTAAGGCCTCCCGGATCCGCAGCTCCTCCAGGCTGGGCTGGGCGGCGTACACCTCGTTCACAAACAGGCTGCCCTCCTGGCGCATCCGGATGGTGACCTGATGCTTCCCGGCGATCTCCCAGGCCAGGGCGTCGTTGACCGCCGCAAACTGGCGGATGCTGGTTGTTGTCAGGCCTGCCGCTTCTAAAAGGGGCGATTCCGCCGGGTCCCAGAGGATGAGGGCCTGGCTTTCCTGGTCCAGGCTCTGGTACAGGATCAGGACGCGGCCCTCCCCGGTGTCCTGCACCTGGGAAAAATACAGGCCGCGCTGTTCCTGGGGCAGGTTCAGGCGGTTTTGCAGCAGGCCCCGGGCCAGGTCGTAGCGGCGCAGCAGCACCTGATCCCCCTGGTGGTGGATGGTGAGGAAGCTGTCCCCCGCAAGAAACAGCGGGCTTTCCCAATCCCCCCAGCCTTCAAACAATGTCAGCTCCTCCTGCCCCGGCGCGTGCAGCATGGCCAGGCTGGTTCCTGTCAGCAGCACCCGGGACCCGCTGAACCAGGAGGCCCCCGGCAGCACCGGGAGGATGCTGGTGCTGCCCGCCCCGTCCACCTCCGCCACCAGGCTGAAGCCCTCGTGGTCATAGCGGCTGCGCAGCCGCCCGCCTTCGGCGGCGAGGAACTGCTCAAAGTCCCAGCCCCCGGGCAGCTGGGGCGTCAGCCTGTGGCCCCTGCCCGCCGCCACATCAAACCGGGTGATGTTCCCCTCCAGGTCCGCCGCCCAGATGAAGGCGCCGTCCCCCTGGACAAAGGCGCTGCGAAAGAGCTGCCCCTGGCCGAAGGCAATCTCCTGCCTGCCCGCCAGCTGGTGGTCATACAGCAGCAGGGTGGCGGTCATCAGGCTCAGCACATAGGGGCGGCCGTCCTTGAGGAAGCCCAGGTGGTCATGGGCCAGGTAATCCAGCTGCCAGGCGGGCTCCAGGGCCTGCCGGGCCAGCAGCGTCATGCCCGGGAACGCATAGAGGTACAATTCCGGAGCCTCCTGGTTTTCCCGGCGGGTGAGCAGCGCCAGGCGCCCGTCCTGAACCGCCATGAGGAGGATGGGTTCCGCTACGGGCAGGGGCAGCAGGGACAGGCCCGGCACCGTCAGGGGGGGCGCCTGCGCCGGGGCGGGGGCAGCCAGGCCCGGGGCGGCCAGCAGCAGCAGGCATAGGGCCATCATCAGCGCCAGGGCTTTCCGCGTTCTTGTCATGGGCATCACCTCACGATATAAAAGGACACAGCTATTGATGGAACATACCCGGATGCAGCGTGTGCAGGCGCGGGGCCCTTGGGCCGCCACCGGCCGCTGCAGGCTGGGGCAGGGCCCGAAAACCGGCCCCAACTTGTACTTATACTGTTTTCTGTATGAATGTGAACCGCCCGCAACCCTTGTATTCCCTTATTTTTTGTGGTTTCAGGGCGGAAGCAGGCCACATGCTTCAGGGTTTTCATTTGCTTGAATCTCAAAAACACGGTGTATACTAGACTTTTGCTATTTTTTGAAAATTCATCTTGACAAATGCATAAATTCTTCATTTAATGAAGTCAAGAAAATCAGATGCATACCGTATTTTGTGCTACCTGCATCTGATAAAAAATGAGGAGGAAACCCATGAAAAAAATTCTGGTTCTGGTCCTTGCCCTCTCCATGATGCTGGGTCTCTTGCTGCCCGCCATGGCGGAAGAGGCGCCCAAGTACAAGATCGCCATCATGACCGGCACCGTCACCCAGGGCGAGGAGGAGTTCCGCGCCGCGGAGATGCTCAAGGAAAAATATCCGGACATCGTCATCACGGATACCTATCCGGACCGCTTCTCCTCCGAGGTGGAGACCACCGTGGGCAAGATCCTGCAGTTTGCCTCAGACCCCGATGTGAAAGCCATCATCGTGGTCCAGGCCGTGCAGGGCACTGCCGCCGCCTTCACCCAGATCCGCAACGACCTGAAGCGGGATGACCTGCTGCTCATCGCCGGCGTGCCCGCAGAGGATCCCCAGACCATCACCAGTGCTGCTGACTATGTCATGGGCGTTGACGAGATCAACGGCGGCAAGCAGATTGTCCAGACCGCCAATGACTGGGGCGCCGACGTGCTGGTGCACCTGTCCTTTGCACGCCACATGGGCTATGAGACCATCGTGGCCCGCTACAACATCATGAAGGCCGAGGCCGAGCTGGCCGGCATCGAGATGGTGGACCGGGACGTGCCCGACCCCACCGGCGACGCAGGCATGTCCGGCGCCCAGAACGCCGTGCTGGAGACCATCCCCAAGATCATGGAAGAGTTCCCCGGCAAGAAAGTGGCCTTCTTCTGCACCAACTGCGGTCTGCAGGAAGCCCTCCAGGCAGCGGTTCTCAAAGAGCCCAACGCCTACTATCCCCTCCCCTGCTGCCCCAGCCCCTTCCACGGCTTCCCGGCCTCCCTGGGCGTGGCCATCGACGAGGCTGACTGGGGGAACATCGACGCCTACATCAAGAAGGCTGCCGCCATCCTGAAGGAAAACGACGCGGAAGAGCGCTTCTCCACCTGGCCCGTGCCCGTCAACTACTCCCTCATCACCGGCGCCTTTGAGTATGCCACCAACTACTTAAACGGCAAGCTGGCTGAGAAAGGCGTGGAAGCGGACGTGAAGGCCTCCCTGGACACCGCCACCGGCTATGACGTGAAGGTCTCCACCTATGTGGACGACAACGGCAAGGAATACCCCACCTACTTCATGGTCTACTTCGACCGTTTGGACTTCTCTGAGTTCCTGGACTAAGGGTCCTTCTGCCCAGCCCCGGTTCGCCGGGGCTGGGCCCTTTGCTTTATGGTTCATAATGTGGCGCGCCATGTGCGCCGAATGCCGCCAGACCGCTGGCGATTTCTTTGATAAAAAGGCCGCTCGGCCCTGGGGCCGACCGGCGGGACAGGGGTGATTCCAATCAACGAATATGTGCTGGATTTAAGTCATATCAGCAAGCGCTACGGGGACAACCAGGTGCTGCAGGACGTGAGCCTGAAGGTGAAGCCCGGGGAGATCCACGCCCTGCTGGGGGAAAACGGGGCGGGCAAATCCACCCTGATGAACATCCTCTTTGGCATGCCGGTGATCATGGAAACCGGCGGCTTTGAGGGGGAGGTGCGCATTGACGGGCAACCCGTCCACATCAAATCCCCCCACCAGGCCATTGAGCACGGCATCGGCATGGTGCACCAGGAGTTCATGCTGATTCCCGGTTTCTCGGTGACGGAAAACATCAAATTGAACCGGGAGATCAGTAAGCCCAGCCTGGTAAGCCGCCTGCTGGGGAAGGACCTGGAAACCCTGGACAGGAAAACCATGTCCGAGCACGCCACACGCGCCCTTGACAAGATTGGCATCGCCATCTCAGAGGCCGAGCAGATCCGCAACCTGCCGGTGGGCTATATGCAGTTTGTGGAGATTGCCCGGGAGATTGACAAGACCGGCATCAAGCTGCTGGTCTTTGACGAGCCCACCGCCGTCTTGACGGAATCCGAGGCGGATATCCTAATCGGCGTCATGGAAGCCCTGGCGGAATCCGGCATCGGCATCATCTTCATCACCCACCGCCTGGGGGAGGTGATGCGGGCCGCCCAGAGCGTCACCGTGCTGCGGGACGGCAAGCTGGCCGCCTACAAGGAAACCGCCAACACCAGCCTGTCGGAACTGGCCGCCCTGATGGTGGGCCGGGAGGGGGCGGACGCCGTGTCCGACAACTCCCGGGATTTCCCGGAGGACAGCCCGGTGGCCATGGAAATCCGCAACCTGCGGGTGATGATGCCCGGGGAGGCCGTAAAGGGCCTGGACCTCACCGTGTATGACGGGGAGATCCTGGGCATCGGCGGCCTGGCAGGCCAGGGCAAAATTGGCCTGCCCAACGGCATCATGGGCATCTACCCCGCCTCCGGCCAGGTCACCCTCTTTGGGGAGGACCTGCCCTTAAACGACCCCCGGGCCAGCCTCAAACGGGGCATGGCCATGGTGTCGGAGGACCGCCGGGGGGTGGGCCTGCTGCTGGACCAGAGCATCGAGGACAACATCGTCTTCTCAGCCATGCAGGTGAACGGCGAATACGTGGGCAGCGCCCCCTTCCGCCTGAAGAACACCCGGCAGATCCGGGAATCCGCCCGGCAGCTGATGAAGGAATTGGACGTGCGGGCCACCTCCTCCCTGCAGCCGGTGGGCACCCTCTCCGGCGGCAACCAGCAAAAGGTGTGCATCGCCAGGGCCCTGGCCCTAAACCCCCGGTTCCTCTTTGTGTCCGAGCCCACCCGGGGCATTGACATCGGGGCCAAGAAGCTGGTGATTGACACCCTGCTGCGCCTGAACCGCGAACTGAAACTGACCATCGTGATGGTGTCCTCGGAGCTGCTGGAACTCAAGAGCATCTGCGACCGGATCGCCATCGTCACCGAGGGACAGGTGTCCGCCATCCTGAAGCCCTCAGCCTCAAACGAGGAATACGGCCTGGCCATGAGCGGCATCACCATGAAGGAGGAAAGCGCATGAAAACCACCCGCAGCCAGATTGCAGTCTCCGTCCTGTGCTTCCTCATCGCCTTTGCGCTTCTGGCCGCCGGCGTCTGGGGGATGTTCACCCGGCAGCAGGCCGGCACCTTTGACACCCTCAACAAGATGCGCAGCTATTCCGTCATGGCCGCGGCCCACCAGCCCCTCATCAAGGAGATGGAGCTGGAGGCAGGGCGCGCCGCCTACGCCAAGGCCAGCGAGGAAGGCATGAGCCGCAAGCAGGCCACCGAGTTCATGAACGAGGAAAAGGCCAGGGCCCGCCAGGAAAACGTGGAGCGTTTGCACCCCGGCTTTGCCAGCACCTCGCCGGGCTTTGAAAGCGCCATCCTGGCCCTGGACACGGAGCTGAAGGCCTATTACGACGCCCTGCACACCGAGGAGCAGGCCTTCCTGGCCACCAAGGGCCAGGCTGCGCCGGTGATGGAGGAACCAGAGCAGGAGCTGCCCCAGGAGGGGGAGGACCTGGCCCTGGAAGCCCCGGTGGCCGAGGAGGTCATGCGCCCGGTGATCGACGACCTGACGGGCTTTGTGCCCTCTGCCGCGCTGAAGGCTCAGAAGGAGGGCCTCAAGCCTTACGCGGACGCCGTGCTTGCTGAGATTGCCCTCATCCACCAAAGCCTCACCCCGGAGATGCTGGGGGACGCCGTCAACCCTGTGATGGACGCCGTCCGGGCCAAGGGGGACGTTTTCGAGTCCGTCTACGACCGCTCGGTGCGCGCCGGGGCGGACAAGCTGCTGGACCCCTCCGAATCCTTCCGGATGGCCCTGGTGCGCCAGTCGGAAAACCTGCTGTACCTGGCCTTCGGCATGCTGGTTTTAGGCCTGTCAATCCTGTTTTTCAAGCCCATCATCAAGCGCCTGGGCACCCCCCGCTTCATCATCCTGCTGTTTTTCCTGCTGCTGATTATCTTAGCCGGCCTCTACCGGGTCACCATCCCGGGCCTGATTACCGACGTGCTGCAGCGCCTAGGCATGTACGGCGTCCTGGTGCTGGCCATGCTGCCGGGCATCCAGTCGGGCATCAGCTTGAACCTGGGCATGCCCATCGGCATCATCTCGGGCCTCCTGTCCACCCTGATTGCCCTTGAAATGAACATGACGGGCTGGAGCGCCCTCCTCTTCGCCATGGCCCTGGGCATCATTCTGGCCATCCCCGTGGGCTATGCCTACGGGCTGCTCCTCAACAAGATCAAGGGCAGCGAGATGACGGTGTCCACCTACGTGGGCTTCTCCTATGTGTCCCTCTTCTGCATCGCCTGGATGCTGCTGCCCTTCAAAAACCCCAAACTCACCTGGGCCCTGGGCAGCGGCCTGCGTGTGATGCACAACATGGCGGGCAACATCGGGGGCCTCTTAGACAACTTCCTGCGCTTCAACATCCTGGGGGTGTCCGTGCCAACAGGCCTCCTCCTCTTCCTCTTCTTTGCCTGCGGCCTCATGTACCTCTTTGAGCGCAGCCGCAAGGGGGTGGCCATGATTGCCGCCGGCAGCAACCCGGCCTTTGCCAAGGCCTCCGGCATCAATGTGGACAACATGCGCCTGATTGGCACCACCCTCTCTACCGTCATCGCCAGCGTGGGCATCATCGTCTACTCCCAGTCTTTCGGCTTCATGTCCCTGTACATGGGCCCCCAGCAGATGGGCTTCATCGCCGCCAGCGGCATCTTAATCGGCGGTGCCACCGTGTCCAAGGCCAAGGTCTTCCACGTGATCCTGGGCACCTTCCTCTTCCAGGGGGTGTTGGCCATGGGCATCCAGGTAGCCAACGCCATGATTGATATCTCTGGCCTCTCCGAGGTCATGCGCATCCTGATTTCCAACGGCATCATCCTGTATGCCCTGACGCAGGCAGGAGGGAAGGGACGTGACTGAGTTGAACCGCAACAACAGCTTAAACATCGGCAAGCACCTGAAGGACTATGTGGTCACCTACGTCTTCCTCTTCCTGTCGGTGGCCTTCATCCTCATCTCCGGCCGGCCCATGAACGACATTCTCTACCAGATTGTCAGCCGCCTGGTGAGGAACCTCTTCATCGTGCTGTCCCTCATCATCCCCATCATCTCGGGCATGGGCATCAACTTCGCCATCACCATCGGGGCCATGGCGGCCCAGGTGGGGATGCTGCTGGCCATCAACTGGTCCTTGACCGGGGTAACGGGCATCCTGGTGAGCGCCCTGATCACCATGCCCCTGGCCGGCTTCTTCGGCTTCCTAATCGGCAGCCTTCTCAACAAAATGAAGGGCCAGGAGACCATCGGCTCCCTGATCCTGGGCTATTTCGCCAACGGGGCCTACCAGCTGCTGTTCCTCTTCGTCTTTGGCATGATCATCCCCCTCTCCGCCAAGGTCACCATCGTGGGGGCCACCGGGGTGCGCAACACCCTGGACCTCACCATCAACCAGCTCCAGGGGGCGGTGGACAACGTGCTGCGCATCCACTTCAGCACGGCCTTGTACATCACAAGCGGCATCATCCTGGTGTTCGGGGCCTTCCTCTTCTTCACCAAGCGGATGAGCCGCAGGCGCTTTATCACCATGACGGCCCTGTCCCTGGTCTTCCTCATCTTCTACCACCTGCCCTTTGTGCAGCCCAATTTCGCCAACATCCACATCCCGGTGGTCACCTTCCTGCTGGTGGGCCTGCTGTGCCTGTTCAACGCCGGCATCATGAAAACCCGCCTGGGGCAACAGTTCCGTGCCGTGGGGCAGAACCGCACCGTGGCCAATGCCGCCGGCATCAACGTGAACCGGGTGCGCCTCATCGCCATCATGATCTCCACCGTCTTTGCCGGCTGGGGGCAGATCCTCTTCATCCAGAACCTGGGCACCCTGCAGACCTACGCCGCCCATGAGATGGTGGGCCTCTACGCCGGCGCCGCCATCCTGGTGGGGGGCGCCTCCATCAACCGGGCCACCAACGGCCAGGCCATCATCGGCTGCCTGCTGTTCCACACCCTGTTTGTGGTGGCCCAGGACGCCGGAACCGTGATGTTCGGCAACCCCGTGGTGGGCGAATACTTCCGGGTCTTCCTGTGCTACGGCGTCATCGCGGTGGCCCTGGTGATGCACACCTGGCGCACGGTGCAAAGCAAGAAACAGCTGGCCAGCCAGGGGGCCTGACAGACAACTGAACACGCCCGCAGAAGGAGGCAAGAAGCGATGCGCCGACACCTGGTTACCCTGCTGACGCTGACCCTGATTGCAGCCCTGCTGGCATCCTATCTGCCCGCCGCCCTGATGGAAGGGGCGGCGGGCAGCCGCGTTCAATTGGACCTGGATCCGGAGGGGGGCTACACCGGGGACTATGTGGTCATCATCAACGGCAACCTGGGGGGCAAGGGCTATCTGTCCACCGGGATGATCGGCGACCAGATTGACAAGGACATCCGGCCCCTGAAGCTGCCCCATCCCAATTTCAAGGACCTGAGCGTCTACGACGCCCTCAAAAAAGGCATCCCGGACCCCTTCCTGCCGGAGGACGACAGCCTGCAGCGGGAAGCCATGGAGGACCTGCAGGAAGGGCACCTGAAGGTATTCCGCATGGATGAAGACTCGAATCCGGCAGACGGCAAAATGATGTTCAAGCTGCTGCACATCGGGGAGCACTGCCGGGTGTGGACGCCCCAGAACCCGGATTATTATCCCCTGGACAGCATGGACCCGGCCTATGCCGGGGAGATTGCCCGGGAGTTTGACCGGGTCTATCCCAGGATGACCCAGATCTTCGGGGCGCCCCAGCGCCTTCCCGGGGATGGAAAAATTGAACTGCTGTTCTACAATATTCCAGGGAGTTACATCGGCTTTCTTGCTCCCAGGGATTTGTTCATCCGCTTCATAGCGGATGGGGAGGTCCATGACAGCAACCACCTGCCCATCCTCCACCTGGACACCTTTGGCGTCGCCAGCATCCAACAGGTGGATGACCAGGGCGTGGCCCACCACCAGGTGGACCGGATCTATTCCACCATGATCCATGAACTGCAGCACCTGCTGTTCATGGACCGCAACTACACCTCCAACCCGTTCACAGAAACCGTTGATCTGGACGAGAACCAGGCCTTTTGGGATGAGAACGTGGAATTGGGGCACCACTACACCTGGCTGGAAGAGCTGCTGTCTGCTGCAGCCACCGCCCTGATCTACCCTGAGGAAACCATGAAGAAGCACCTGCCTGGGTGGTATTTCTCCTACGAGCCCTTTGAGACCATTGCAGACATCCTTCAAGGCAGGCAGGAGGTGTTCAACCGCAGCATGATCTATGGCGGCGAAAGCATCTTCGACTTCGGGAAACACACCCATTACCCCCTGATGGTCATGCTGGCCCTGTTTGCCCAGCACAAGGGCGGGGACGGGGTATTCCTGAAAACCACGGACCTGTGTGACGAGCGCTGGCATCATGAGGAAGTGCTGGACAAGCCGGTGAAGATCCTGTCAGAAGCGCTGGGCTATGACGACTTCGCTGACTTCTTCCAGGATTTCGTGCTGTCCCTCCTCCTGCATGACCAGCACCTGGAGGGCGGCCGCTACAGCCTCTTCCCCATGGGGTATTCTGAGGAAATGGACAGGGTTGCAGCGGAGATCGGGCCCCTGCTGCTGCCCCAGGTGACCACCAGCAGCATCCGGTTTGTGTTTGGCACCAGCTTCCTGGTGTTCAAAACCAAAAACGGCGTCTTTGTGCCGCCTGCGGACAGCGGCCCGAAGCTGCGCTATGCGGGCTTTACCCTGGGACCGCGGGAGGAATAGCGCAGGAGCCGGATCAAAACAACAGAAAGAAAACAACAGCGCCTGGCTGCCCGGGCGCTGTTTACTATGGACAGTTTGGTATTACCCTTTCACTGCGCCTGCGGAGATGCCGGTCATGAAATATTTCTGGAAGGCGAAGAAGACGATCACCACCGGGATGATGGCCACGGTGGTCATGGCCAGCAGCTGGGACCAGTTGATCTGCAGCTGGCCTACAAAATTGGCCAGGGCCTGCTGGACGGTCTGCTTTTTGTTGTCGGTGATGACAATCAGGGGCCAGAGGTAGTCATTCCAGCGCCACATGAAGGAGAAGATGGTGATGGTGGCCACGATGGGGGCGGACAGGGGCAGAATGATGCGGCGGAAGAGGTACCACTCCCCCGCGCCGTCAATCCGGGCCGCCTCGATCATGGAGTTGGGCAGGGTCACCATGTACTGCCGGGCTAAGAAGATGCCCGTCGGGGTGGCCGCCGGGGGGATGATGATGCCCCAGAGGGTGTTGAGCAAACCAAAGGACTTCAGTTGCAGAAAGATGGGGATCATGATGACCTGCAGGGGGATCATCAGGGTGGACAGCATGGCGGCAAAGATGAAGCCCCGGCCGGGGAAGATGAACTTGGCCAGGGCGTAGCCCGCCGACACATTAAACAATACCGCCAGCAGGGTGGAGGTGACCGCCACAAAGAGGGAGTTGCCAAAATAGCGGGCAAAATCCCCCTGGCTTAGGGCCAGGCGGTAGTTGTCCAGGGTGAAGGCCCGGGGCAGCAGGGTGAGGGGCTGGCGGAACAGCTCCGTCTGGGCCTTCATGGAGGACAGTATGATCCACATGACCGGGAAGAGCACCAGGAAGGCCAGCAGGCTTAAAAAACCGTGGTGCAGGGCTTTTTTGAGGGCTTTCTCACTCATAGTCCTGCTCCTTTCCCGACAGCCTGAACTGCACCAGGGTGAACAGGCCAATGATCAGCATCAATGCCACGGACATGGCGGCGGCATAGCCCATCCTGTCCTCGGTGAAGGCCACCTGGTAGACCTGCTGGACAATCAGCTTGGTGGCATAGCCGGGCCCGCCCCCTGTCATCACGGTGATGAGCTCATAGGCTTTGAAGGCGCCGATGGTGGACAGCACCATCACCACCAGCAGGGTGCTTTTCAGCAGGGGCAGGGTGATGTGGAAGAACAGGCCCCACCGGCCGGCGCCGTCAATCCGGGCCGCCTCGTACAGGGAGGCAGGGATGGCCTGGAGGCCGGAGATCATGATGACCATGTAGTAGCCCGCCTGGGCCCAGAGGGACACCAGGATGACGCTCATCATGGCCAGGCCCTGGTCAGTGAGCCAGCCCACCCCCCGGCCCCCCAGGCTGCGCAGCAGGTAGTTGATCAGGCCCATCTCATCCCCCAGGATGAAGCGCCAGGCGATGCCCACGGTGACCATGCTCAGCAGGGAGGGCAGGTAAAAGGCGGAGCGGTAGGCCTTTTCCCCCTTTAGGTCGTTGCGGTGCAGCAGCAGGGCCAGGCCCAGGGCCACCAGGGTGAGGAGGGCCACGGTGGCCGCCGAATACACCAGGGTGTTTTTCACGGTGATGAAGAAGACCCGGTCTGTGAGCAGGCGTTCAAAATTGCGCATGCCTGTGAAGCGGCTGCCGGTGAAGATGCCCCAGTCCATCAGGGACATGGACAGGCCCCGGGCAGCCGGGATGATGATGAACAGGGTGAAGATGAGCAGGTTGGGCAGCAGGAACAGCAGGGGGGCCAGAATCTGGTGGAAATTGCCCCGGGGCCTGCGGACCCGCCTGGTGAAACCTGTTTGCACGGCGCCTCCTTCCTGAGAGTTCATACTGAAACGACCGTTGTCACTGGTAAAACTGCTCCACCGGGCAGGCCCGATGGAGCAGCCGCATGAACGGTGCTGGGAATTTTAGTTGGCTAAGTCCGCCGCCTGGGCGTCGATCTCGGCCACGGCCTCCTCCGGCGTCAGGGTGCCCAGCAGCATCTGGACCACCTGCTCCCTTATGATGGCGGAGGATTTGCCGATCAAGGGGCTGTTCCACTCCTGGGCAGCATAGGCCGGGGTGACCTTCAGGTCCTCTGCGAAGGTGTCGAAATTCTCCTTGTTGGCGGTGTAGTTCACCTCCGCATCCACCCGGGAAGTCAGGTTGAAGGTGCCCGCACAGTACATGGCGTTGTGCTGGGCGTCGGAGAAGACGGCCATGAGCTTCTGGGCCTCCTCCTTGTGGGGGCTTTCCTTGAAGGAGGCGATGAACTTGCCGCCGGGGACGGAGGACTGGATGGCGCCCTTGGGGTTGCGCACGGCCACCCACTCAAAGTCCGCGATGTCCTTGCTGTAGCCGTTGATGTTCCAGCTGCCGCCGATATGGGCTGCCGCGATGCCGGCCTGGAACAGCTCGTTGGCCTTTTCGCTGCCCATCCAGACGGATTTGGGGATCAGTTCCTCATCGTGCATGCGCTTGAACCAGGTGAGCATCTCGATGTTCTTCTCCTGGTTGAAGTGGACAGCGCTCAGGTCCTCATTCAGCATCCGCCCGCCAAACTGGTAGAGGATGGTGGAGAAGCGGTGGGGGGTGAAGTCCACAGCCAGGCCGTATTTGATGTTGTCATTGGCTGCAATCACCTTGCGGGCTGCTTCCTCCCAGTCCGCCCAGGTCCACTCCTGGCTCAGGGCCAGCACATCGATGCCGGCCTTGTCAAAGGCGGTTTTGTTCACCAGCATGCCGTTGCCCGTGGCCTCGGTGGGGTAGGCCACCATCTGGCCCTCAGGGCTTAAGGCATAGGCCATCATGGCCGGCATGAAGCCCGCTTTCACGGCCTCGATGTCCTCCACATAGCCGTCCACCGGCTCCAGGGTGGGCAGGAAAACCGGCAGCAATGCGGTGGGCAGGCGGGCCAGGTCCGGGGCGTTGCCCCCGGAAATCATCAGTTTAAGCTTCTGCTCAAACTCTGAAAAGGCAATCACCTGCATGTCCAGCGTCACATGGGGGTTGGCTTCCAGGTAGTCCTTCATGGTGTCCTCAAACACCTCGGACTCGTTGGCATCATTGAACCACAGGACGGTGAGGGTGACCTTGTCCTGGGCGAGGGCATGAAGGCCTGGCAGCATCAGGCCCAGAACCAGCACAAACAGCAGCAGTTTTTTCATGTTTGCTCTCCTTTTTGTCGTTTTGACACGGTTTTTGACCGTTTCACGCATTTGCAGTATACCCGGGCACCCTGGGTGCGTCAAGGGAAAATGGCCTGTTTTTTGCCATTTTTGACATTTTACATGGATTTTACATTGGGGCTGCCGGGCTGTCCAGACTGGCCCGCGGTGCCAGCGTCTGTTCTTGTCCCCCCTGTCAGAAAAAATTAGAATGAACATTGAATTTTCTGATTCGGATTCCGTATATACAGGTGAAGGAGGTGAGGGCATGGAGCACGCCGCTGCTGCAGAAGCGGTGAAAGCCAGGCGGCTTCATGGCTGGGTGCTGGATTATGGCGCCGTCATCCTGCGCACCTGCTTTCTCTACCTGGCAGACCGGGCCCTGGCGGAGGACGCCGCCCAGGACACCTTCCTGAAGGCCTGGGAAAAGATGGACCAGTTTGATGAAGGCCGGGGCACCAGTGAAAAAGCCTGGCTGATGCGCATCGCCATCAACACCTGCCACGACTATCACAGGAGCCGCTGGTTCCGCCATGTGGACATGAAAAAAGCCCTGGAGGACCTGCCGCCGCGATACCTGATGGCGCAGGATCCTGAGCAGGAGGACCTGATCCTGGACATCATGGCCCTGCCCCGGAAGCACAAGGAGGTCGTCCTGCTGTATTACTACCAGGAGATGACCCTGGAGGAGATTGCAACCGCCCTTGGCATCCGGCCCTCCACCGTGCATTACCGGCTGAAAAAAGCCCGGGCACTGCTGAAACAACAACTGACAGGAGGCGCACATGAAGGATAAACCAATCAAGCAAGCCATCGACCAGCGCCTCCTGGCACTGGACATGGGCCAGGGGAATGCAGACCGCATCCTGTCCCTGGCCATGGGAGGAAAAACCGTGAAGAAAAAAACGCCCATCGCTGCCCTTCTGGCCGCGGCGCTTTTCATCATCACCCTGACTGCGGCGGCCATCACCCTGGGCTGGGGGGATGCCGGCCACTACCTGAAAAAAGAACAGCAGGAGGGCCTGTTTGTTAGCTGGCCGGCCGAGGAACAGGTTGCCCTGGTACAGTCCCTGATAAAGGACGGCCTGATCGCTGAAAACGACACCACCGCCTTGATGTCGGACGGAAGCAGGCCCCTCACAGAGCGGGCGGAGCACGCCCGGCAGGTGATGACGGACTGGCTGGCCATGTCCAGCGACTATGTGTCCTTCCAGGCCATCATGATGCGGGCCTGGGGGGAGTTTTACACCTGGGATGTGGACAAAAAGGCCTGGTACACCGCCACCCTGGAGGAAGCCGGCCTGGTGAGCAGTGATATGGAGCGCTTTGTGCTGCCGGGCAGCGATGACCTTCCCCAGGCTGCTGCGGTGCGAATTGCCCGGGCCTGGGCCGGCCTGTACACGGGCCTGGGCACAGAGGAGATGGCCGCCTATGATGCCTGGCCGGAGTTTGTGATCTTTCCCAAGCCCCAGCAGGTGGATGGGCAGCAGGTGTATACCACCCATCAGGTGCAGCCCGAGTGGTTCATCCACTTGACGCCCCCGGCAGACTCGGCCCAACAGGACCACATCCTGCTGTCGGTGAACCCGAAAGACGGCCAGCCGGACCTGCACCAGCTGGTGATGGCGGCCCAGATCCGCCACTATGGCCGGAACTGGCCAAAGCTGGCTGTGGAAGCAGAGGCCTTCATGAAGGAGCAGGGCTATGCCCCCTTCATGGCCTGGCCCCTGGAAGCCAAGGCAGAATGGACCAGCCGCTTCCGGGCGGATGTCCTGGCACAGGAAAAAGAGGTCATGGACCCCTTCACAATGGCTTACAGCCAGAGCGCCTACGGGCTGCCGGATGCAGACGCCATCCCGGAAGCGGAAGCCCTTCAAAAGGCCCGGGCAGCGGCCATGGCCTTGGGGGGCATGGATGAAGAAGCCTTCGCAGACTACGACGACACCTATGTGTACTACGACATGACAAAGCCTGAGCAGCCGGTCTGGCGCTTCGTGTTCAGCATGACAGGCCGCAGGGCGGATGACACCACCGGCGGGCAGCCGGAACAGGTGATGCTGTATAGGATTGAAATCGATGCCCGAACAGGGGATGTCTTGCTCCAGGAGCGCATCCCCTTCAACACCCTGACCGGGCAGGGCGGCCTTCTCAAGCTGCTTTAAACAACGCCCTGCTTCTGTCTTCCCGGGCCTGCGTCTGCAGGCCCTTTTTGATTATGGAATGCCGCCGCGGGCCGGGCTGATACCAAACACACGAGTTAATGCACTCATGGGGCGAGGATTTTTGATGGCTCTGCTAAGTCAAGAGAAGGAAGCGTAGCCGTAGCCTACGCTGACTGAACGCGACGACGCAGAGGCGCAAAAATACCGCCTCATGGAAGCATTAAAGAGTGCGTTTGGTATGAGGCGCCCAGGGGAGAGATTCGGCCAGGAATGCCTGGAGGGCCGCGGTCCTGGGCTGGCTGAAAATCTGTCCGCTGCTGCCGTATTCAGCGATCTTGCCGTCCTCCATCAGCATCACCTTGTCGCAGGCCCGGGCGGCAAAGCTCAATTCATGGGTCACAATGATAAAACGGGTGCCGGACTCCTTCAGCTCCTCCACCATCCGCAGCACCTCCCCGGTGTAGGCCGGGTCCAGGGCGGAGGTGGGCTCGTCCAAAAGCAGCAGCCGCGCCCTGGGCGCAATGGCCCGGGCGATGGCGATGCGCTGGTACTGGCCGCCGGAGAGCTCCCGGGGCAGCTTGTGCCCGTGCTCGTACAGGCCAAAGCGGGCCAGCAGGTCGTCCGCCCGGTCCAGGCTGTCCTTTTTGGAGTAGCCGTGGACCAGCTGCAGGGGCCGGGCGATGTTGGTCCGGGCGTCCATGTGGCTGAAAAGGCCGCCCTGCTGAAAGACGATGCCGATGGTGCGGCGGTAGGCCAGGAGGCCCTGCTCCTCCCGGGGGAGGGCCAGCCCGTCCACCAGCACCTGCCCCTCCTGGGGTACCAGCAATCCGGCCAGCACCCGCAGCAGGCTGGTTTTCCCGCAGCCGGAATGGCCAATCAAAGCCAGGGTGGAGACCTCGTCCTCAAAATCGATGCCCCGCAGGGCTTCCTTGTGGTCCCCGTAGTGCAGGTGGACCCCGCTGAGCTTCAGATGCATGTTGTTCCCGTCCTGTCAGTATTTGAACCGCTTTTCCAGCCAGCCCGTCAGCGCCGTGACAGGCAGGGTGAGCAGCAGGTAGAGCAGGCCCAGCACAAAATAGGCCTCAAAGAGGTTGAAATGGTTCGCGGTCAACTCCCGGGTGGCCTGGGTCAACTCGATCAGGGAGATGAGGGACAGCAGGCTGGAGTCCTTGATGATGCTGGCGAACTGGCCTGTCAGGGCTGGCAGGGTCCGGCTGATCATCTGGGGCAAAATCACCTGCCCCAGGGTCTGCCGCCTGTTGAAGCCCACCGCCCGGGCGGCCTCCAGCTGCAGCTTGTCCAGGGATTCGTAGCTGCCCCTGATGATCTCTGCCACATAGGCCCCTTCAAACATGGACAGGATGAGTACCCCGGCCAGAAAGCGGTCATTGACCTGCCAGGCCGAGCCCACGATGTAGAAAAAGAGGTAGATTTGCATCATCAGGGGGGTGCCCCGGATGAAATAGACATAGCCCCTGGCCACATAACGAACCATCAACACCCGGCTGCGGTAGGCATAAGCCACCAGGGCCCCCAGCAGCAGGCAGACCACCAGGCTGGCGGCGCTGAGGCTGAGGGTCATCAAAAAGGCCTTCCACAGGCGGAAGCGGTACAGGGCCAGGAAGCTGAAATCCAGGTGGTAGGTGATGCGGTTTAAGGACAGCAGGAAGAAGCCACAGACCAGGGCTGTGGCCAGCACTGCATTGAGCAGCTTCCGAAAAAGGGAGGGCTCCCCGTCCCGGGGAGCCAGAAACCAAAGCCACATGTCAGGGTGCCGGGTCTGCTTCGGGGGCCTGACTCAATTCGAAGAACCAGCGGAAGCCCAATTCGTCAAACACCTGTTTTTCGTCCTTCAAATAGGTGTCCGTCAGGCTGTCAAAGCCGCCCTGCTCCTTGTAATCCTGGATGAACTGGTTGACCGCCAGGACCAGGGGCTCGTTGCCCTTGTTGAAGGCGATGCCCCAGTTTTCCACATCCTGGAAAGGGATGAACACCGGGGTGGTGCTGTCCATCAAGCGCTGCCAGTTGCGGTAGATGGTGAGCTGGTCGTAGATGAAGGCATCCGCTTTGCCCTGGCTGACCTCGGTGACGCAGGCGCTTTCATCGGGGAAGCTTAGAATGGTGGCCTCCGTCAGGTTCTTCTGGGCGTAATAATAGCCGGTGGAGCCCGTCTTCACCGCGATGGTGCGGCCCTTCTGGTTCAAGTCCTCCACGCTGCTGATGCCGCTTTTGGTGTTGGTCAACAGGGCCAGGTAGGCATTGGCATAGGGGTCTGAAAAATCCACCTGCTCCCGCCGGGCCTCGGTGATGGTCATGGAGCTCATCACCAGGTCCAGCTTGCCGGTTAAGAGGGAGGGAATCAGGCCGTCCCAGGCGATGTTTTCAATGACCACCTCCAGGCCCAGGGCCTCCCCCAGGGCTTTGACAAAGGCGGCAGAGATGCCCTCCGGCTCCCCCATCTCGTCCTTGTACTCAAAGGGCGGGTAGGCCAGTTCCATCCCCACCACCAGCTTGCCTTCCTGCACCGTTTTCAGGTCTGCCGCCTGGGCTGCAAAGCCAAACTGGAACAAGAGCAGCAGGGCCAGGAGCAGCCCGGCCCATTTCATCCGCAATCTGTTCGTCATACGCCTCATCCTTTCTGTGCAGGCCCTGGGCAACACGCCAGGCCTTGTAACATGCTGTTTACAGTATACCCAAAGGCCCGCCCCGGACAGCCGGGATGTTGCGGGCAGCCTGCTTAAAAATTCACTGGCAGCCCGGGTTGTGGCAGCTTGTGCAGCGGGTGCGGCTTTTGGATAAAACTTCTTGACAGCCTGGCTGAAATCCTTATAATGAACATTGTTCAAGTTCATCAGGGAGGCGCCATGAATCAACAGGTAACAAGCCGGGAAGCCATTCTGGCCCAGTGCCGCCAGCTGGTGATGGCCCAGGGCATGCCCGCTGTGAACATGCGCAGCGTGGCGGCAGCCTGCGGCGTGGCCCTGGGCTCCCTGTACAACTACTTCCCCTCCAAGGCCCACCTGATCGCCGCCACGGTGGAAAGCGTCTGGGATGACATTTTCGCAAGCCAGGAGGCGGGCCCCGGGTTTGCCAGCTTCCTTCTGGCCGTCTCCTGGATGGCGGAGCGGCTGCAGCAGGGCAGCGCCGCCTACCCCGGCTTTTTCACCCTGCACGCCATGAGCTTTGCCCGGCAGGACCGGGCGGGAGGCCGCCAGCTGATGCAGCAGCACATGCAGCGCATCAAGGCCATCCTGCGGGATGCCCTGCACCAGGACCCCCACATCCACCCGGCCCGTTTCACTGCGGATTTCACGCCGGAGGGGCTGGTTGACCTGGTGTTTGATGCCGTCCTCGCTGCCGCCCTCCAGGGCGGGGACAGCGGCAGCCTTCAAAGCCTGCTGCGCCTGGCCTTCTATCGGGATTAAACAAGCAGAACCCGCCGGCACACCGGCGGGATGTGTTAGCGACAACATGAACGATGTTCAACAAAATCATAATAGGAGGACATGCAATGATCCAAGGCATCATGGAGGGCCTCTTTGACGCCCTGTACCTCAGCACCGTCATCACCCTGGGCATCCTGATGGTGAAGAACCACCGGGGCAGCCGGCAGCACCTGCTCTTTGGCGTCATGGCCATCACCCTGGGGGCCGGGGACGCCTTTCACCTGGCGCCCCGGGTCTATGCCCTGCTGACGGAGGGGCTGGCCCACCACACCGCCGCCCTGGGCACGGGCAAGCTCATCACCTCCATCACCATGACGGTGTTTTATGTCCTGCTGTACCATGTCTGGCGATTGCGCTACCAGGTCAGGGGCCGCCTGGGCCTCACCCTAATAATCTACGGCCTGGCAGCGGCACGGGTGGTTCTGTGCCTGCTGCCGCAAAACGCCTGGACCTCCCCCGCGCCGCCTTTGTCCTTTGCCATCTGGCGGAACATCCCCTTTGCCCTGATGGGCCTGATGATCATCCTGCTGTTTCACACCAGCGTGAAGGAGCAGGGCGACCACGCCTTTCGCCACATGGCGCTCACCATCATCCTGAGCTTTGCCTTTTACATCCCCGTGGTCCTCTTCGCGGACCGCTTCCCCCTGGTGGGCATCCTGATGATTCCAAAAACCTGCGCCTATGTCTGGACGGTGCTCATCGGCTACCTGGACATGCGCACAGCGCATAAGGAGAAGACGATTACATGAAAAAACTGATCAACCGCGCCTTCCTCTACACCCTCCTGGGGCTGGCTGCCGGGGTGTTCTACCGGGAGTTCACCAAAGGGATGGGATTCACCGGCCGCAGCAGCCTGGCCCTCCTCCACCCCCACCTGCTGGGCCTGGGCGCCCTGCTGCTGCTGATTGCGGCCCTGTTTGCCCGGCAAATGCCCCTGACCCAGGAAAAGCATTTTTCCCGCTTCCTGCTGCTCCACACCATCGGCCTGCCCCTGACGGCCCTAATGATGCTGGCCCGGGGCGTTCTCCAGGTGCTGGGCAGCGATTTGTCCCGGGGGCTGGATGCCGCCATCTCCGGCGTGGCCGGCCTGGGCCACCTGCTGCTGGGGGCCGCCCTGGTGTTCTTCTTCCTGGCGCTGAAGAAGGCGACGCAGGGGGAAGCAGCGGCTTAACCCCAAAGCGGCGCAAATCGTCAACCATCAAAGGCCGGCCCTTAGGGTGATGGCCTTTTTTTCCTTGATTCTGCAAGAAAACAGCCCGGCTCATCGTTTGATGGGGGAAGCCCGATTCGGGCATTGCGAAAAGGAGCTGTTATGACACGAATCAAACCTGTTGCCCTGCTGTTTCTGCTGATGCTGACCCTGGCCTGCACCAGCGCCCTGGCCCAGGCGGAGAGCATCCTGCTGGTAAACCGGGACCACCCCCTGCCCGCGGACTATGCCCCCCAGGACCTGGTGAACCTGTACGAACAGAAGCGGCACTTCCGCCTGGCCCGCAGCGACATCTTCCTGGAGCGCCAGGTGTTTGAGGCCGCCAACCGGATGTTTGATCAGGCCAAGAAGGACGGGGTGGAGCGCTTCACCATCACCAGCGGCTACCGCAGCCGGGAGAAGCAGGAGGAGCTGTACGCCGGCGGCGCCAACACAAACGCCGCCATCCCCGGCACCAGCGAGCACGAGACCGGCCTGGCCTTTGACGTCACCACCAGGCGGGATTCCGGCGGCTTTGAAACCACCAAACAGTTCCAGTGGCTCATAGCACACTGCTGGGACTATGGCTTCATCCTGCGCTACCCCGAGGGGGCGGAGGCCATCACCGGCTTTGCATATGAGCCCTGGCACTACCGCTTCGTGGGGGAGGACATCGCACGGCTGATCCGGGACAGGCAGTGGACCCTGGAGGAATACTGCGCCTGGGTGGAGGCGCAGGCTGAAGAAAAACGAATAAAGGGGCTGGTTCGCTGATCATCCAGCATGTATCTTTGGAAAACCAGGATTCGAAATGCCTTGATTTTCACCAGTTAATGGCGTATTATTCCATTAAGAGGTGATTATATGATTAAAACCACCGCCATGCTCCTGGATGATCTGCAAGCCTACCGTGCCCCGGCCAACAAGCTGGCCCGCATGGTGGCCCAGGGCAGCATCTTCCCGGTGGTCCGCGGCCTGTACGTGACAGACCGCAGCACCCCGGGGCATGTGCTGGCCGCCAGCATCTATGGGCCTTCCTACCTGTCCTTCGACTATGCCCTGTCCTTTTGGCAGCTGATCCCCGAAGGGGTGTATGCCTATACCTCCGCTACCTATGACAAGAAAAAAAAGAAACAGTTTGAAACCGCCTTTGGCCTGTTCACCTACCGGGATGTGCCCAAGAGCGCCTACCCGGCGGGCATCCAGATTGTCAAGGAAGGCAATCTGGCCTTCTTCATTGCAGAGCCGGAGAAAGCCCTGTGCGACAAGCTCTACACCATCTCCCCCGTCACAAGCCGCGCCGCCTTTGACAACCTGCTGTTTGACGACCTGCGGGTTGACCGGGACAGCTTCCAGGGGCTGGACAGAGGGAAGCTGATGGAATACGCAGGCTTGTATCAAACCGCCAACCACAGGCAGTTGATCAGGTACATCAGGAGGTCAGTGTGAATACAATCCTGAATCAGATGCTGGCAGCCTATGACGGGCAGCCCCAGGCAGACAAGAGGAACGTGCTCAAGGAAATCATGCAGGAGATGGTCCTCTGCGGCCTGTCCCGGGCCGGCTTTTTTAAGGAGGTTGCCTTTTACGGCGGCACGGCCCTGCGCATTTTCTATGATTTGGATCGTTTCTCGGAGGACCTGGATTTCTCCCTGAAGGCAAGCAATGACGGCTTTGACCTGACAGATTATTTCCCGGTCCTGAAAAAGGAGATGGCGGCCTTTGGCCTTCGGGTGGACATCGAAGAAAAGAGAAAGACCCATGATTCCCAGATCCAGTCTGCCTTCCTCAAAGGCAACACCCGGGAACACCTGTTGCTTTTCTATGGCCTAAAGGGGCTCCCCCAGGTCCACAGCGGGGAGAAAATCAAGATTAAGTTTGAAGTGGACACCAACCCGCCGGATCATGCTGCCTTTGAGCACCAGTACCGGCTGTTGCCCGCACCATACGAGGTTGCATTGTATGACGCACCGTCCCTGTTTGCAGGGAAGATCCATGCTGTTTTGTGCAGATCCTGGAAAAACAGGGTCAAGGGCAGGGATCTGTATGATTTTATCTTTTTTCTGTCCCGCAAGACGCCGGTGAACCTGCCCCATCTGCAGGCGCGCCTGGTACAGAGCGGCTATCTAAAGCCAGGGGTTGGGTTCACGCTGGATGACCTGAACCAGCACCTTATCCGCCGCTTTGAGACCATTGATTATGCCCAGGCAAAAGAGGATGTGGCCCCCTTCATCCGCAACCAGGATTCCCTGAAGGTGTGGGGTGCTCCCTTTTTTCAGCATATCAGCGGGCAGATCAGCTGTACATAAGGCGTTGGACATGAGCGCAGCGGAGTGATTTCCTCTGCAAGGGTGGGAAAAGCACGGTTTGAAAGGAGAGGCTGATGAAAGGCTTGTTGCTGGTGCTGGCATGCATCCTGCTGGCGGGGGTTGCCTTCCCGGGCGCTGCTGTGCAGGCTGAACCCGCCGAGCTGGCGTTGCTTCCCGTGGACCTGGCCCTTATGGGGGAGCTTAACAGCGCAGCCCCCTGGCAGCAGGGCAGCCTGGTGGGCACATCCACAGGCGTATATTTTTATCCCGGGCAAGCTGATAGCCCTGCAGTTCTCCAGTTGCCCCAGGCCGAAGGCAGCAGCCAGCCGGCAGCCCTCACCGCCATCCTGACCCAGGAGGGCCGGGCCTATGCCCTGTCCCTGCCGGCGGGGTGCATCTGGGAAATCCTGTGGGATGGCAAGGCCCTGCACCTGGATGCGCCCCGGTCCTTTGGCACCGGGGCCTTCCTCATTGAAAACCAGCAGGGCCTAGCCCGGACCTGGGTGCCCCAGCAGGTGCTGCTGGAAGGGGACACCCTGTGTGTGCTGTCCCGGCCCATGCAGGAGCTGGGGGGCAGCGTACTAATGCTAGTGGACCTTCAAACCGGCACCAGTGAGGCCTTTCCCCAAACAGCAGGCCAGACCATCATGCACCTGTCCCCCTACCGGGAGGGGCTGCTGCTGGCCCTGGCCCATGGCGGCGGCACATCCCGGGTTGTGGAACTGGACCTGGAAGCGGGCAGCCAAACCCCCTATGCCCAGCTGCCGGCAGACCTCAGGGCAGGCGCCTCCGCCCTCCTCTACCACCCGGGGGAGGATGCCCTGTACATCAAAAGCGGCAACCGGCTGCTGCGGCGCAGCGCTGAAGGCAGCCTGAAGGAAGCCGCCTTTCTGAACGTGGAAGCCGGGCATTTCATCCGCTTCGGGGCCTTGTCCTGGCTGGGGGCAGACCGGTTTGCTTTAGCGCACCCCGGCGGCCTGTTCCTGGGCAGCCTCACGGGCGTTTCAGCGCAGCCCCTGGTGCTGTGGAATGTGGATGAGCGGGACCCGGCCCACCTGGCGGCCATGGGCAAGCTGGGCCAGACCCCCCTGCGGGTCGTGCAGCTGGAGATCGGCGCAACCGTGCACAAGCTGGCGGAGGTCCTCATCGGGGGGCTGGCGGAGCCGGACATCTTCCTGGTGTATGCGGATGAAATGGATCTGAAGCGCCTGATGACCAAGGGCTATGCGATGAACCTGGACCACGACGCGCAGCTGGCCGCATTTGCCTTCGGCACCTATCCCCAGGTGCAGGCCCAGTGCATCCACGAAGGGCAGCTGTACCTGCTGCCCATTGGCCTTGCCCATGAGGGCCTCAGCGTCAACCCATCTGCCTTGCTTACATTGGACCAGCCTGTGCCGGCGCATGCCTTGGAGCTGGTCCGCCTGGTGGAGGCCTGGCCCGGACTGTCCGAACACCGGGATGACCTGGCCCTGTTTGCCCTCGGCACGCCCCGGGATCAGCTGACGGATGCCCTCTGGGCCAGTTGGCTGGCGGATTGCGCCCGGCAGGGCCTTGCGCCCAGCATGGAGGACCCCGGCTTCAAAAGCCTGCTGGAAGCCATTGACCAGGCCGCCCTCACAGGCTGGTCCCGCCGGCAGCGCAGCCTGGAGGCCGTCAGCCTCTTCCCCAACAGCCTGGACGATGCCCTTGACCTGACGCGGTGGACCAGCGCCCTGACCCGGGAGCAATCAGGCCTGGGGCCTGCGGCCTTTGCCAGCTTTCCCCTGCCCCTGGCAGTGGCGGAGGGCAGTCCTTCTGTCCTGCCCCTGCGGCTGATGCTGCTGGGCATCAACCCCCACAGCAACCGGAAAGAGACAGCCCTGCAATACCTGCGGCATTATTTTGAGGCGATGCCGGCGGCGCGGCGCATGCTGCTGCGCCCGGACATGAACCAGCCCCTGTCTAATCCCCAGCTGCCCCTGGCCATCCGTCAGGCGGAGGAGGCCCTTCTGGCTGCGACAGCGCAGCTGGAACAAGCCGCCCCGGACGCCGATGTCCACGGCCTGAAGGAGGCTGTCAAACGGGCGGAAAATCTGCTGGCCTACTGGCGCAGCGACCCGCCCATGGTCAGCGGGGACGCCATCCGCCTGTACCGGGACATGATGGAACACGCCGTGGTGATGAGCTATCAAAACACCGGCGGCGGCGCAAAAGACAAGCTGGAACAGCTGCTGGCCCGCTTCCGGGCGGACACCATCGGGATTGATGAATTGGTCCGGGAGGCGGAGGGGGCGCTGCGGCTGTCCGGGCTGGAGGATGAGTGACGGCAGCTTCGCAGCCGGAGGAGATCACCCCGGTGCCCAAGGGGGTGATGGATGAGCGCAGCATGGCGTGGGGACGTGCCGATGTGGTATATCGTGATTGTCATGTTTATTCAAAGGAGGGCCATCTGCGTGAAGCGTTCAACCCTCCTTGACGACCCCGGGGCTTGGTCCCTCACGGCGGATCCAGCCAGAGGGTGGAGGCCATGTCCACGCGCCCGTCCGGCAAAAAGGGCACCCCTTCGGCCTCCAGCATGGCCCGGCGCAGGGGGGCTGATGCGCCGCCTGCGATGCTGCCGTCCGCCATCACCACCCGCTGCCAGGGCAAATGGTCCGGGCAGTGGCGCAGGGCGCGGCCCACCTGCCGGGCAGCCCGGGGATGCCCCAGCAGCCGGGCGATGCGGCCGTAGGATAGCACCCGGCCCCTGGGAATCCGGGCAATCAGGGCGTAAACCTCTTCAAAAAACGGGTCCATCCTGATCACCTCCCGTCCGGCCTTTTCAAGCTGGTTTAACAAAGCATTTTCCTTCTGACAGTATACCTGCAGGCAGTTTGCAACACCAGGGGTGTATTTCGCCGGGGTATGATGACATTGATGAATTCCATTGGCCACAGCGCCTGAATCCAACAAACACCGTATGAACCGCCATATATGGAGGCAAAAGCATGGGACCAGACCCAAACAGCATCTATCCCAATGAGCAGATCAAGCAAATTGTTTTCATCAAGAATGTAATCACCAGGCCCAACATCATCGTGGGGGATTACACCTATTATGATGACATTTCCGGGGCTGAAAAATTTGAAGAACACGTCACCCATCACTACCCCTTCCTGGGGGACAAGCTCATCATCGGCAAATTCTGCGCCATCGCCAGGGGCATTGAGTTTGTCATGAATGGCGCCAACCACAGGATGAACAGCGTCACAACCTATCCCTTCAACATCATGGGGGGCGGCTGGGAGCAGTTTACTCCACGGTTGGAAGATTTGCCCATGAAGGGCGATACCGTGGTTGGGAGTGACGTCTGGATCGGGCAAAACGTCACCGTGATGCCCGGCATCCGGATAGGCGACGGCGCGATTGTTGCGGCCAACACCGTTGTCACAAAAGACATTCCCCCCTACTGTGTTGCCGGGGGCAACCCGGGCAGGATCATCCGCAAGCGGTTTGATGATGAGCTCATCGCCTATCTGCTGAAGATCAGATTGTGGGATTGGGACGCCGACAAAATCTTTGGCAACATGGCTGCCTTGTGCAGCAGCGATCTGGAGCAAATCAAGCAGATTCAGGATTGACAGGCTGGCTCTCCGTTTCACATGGCGTCTGATGAATAATTAGTCGTTGATTGCCGCGATGCCCTGCGCTTTCAGCTTCTCCGGATGCTCCCGCATGTTCTGGAGAACTTCCGGCGGAGGAAGCGGAAGGCCGGGCACGGGCTATGTTGATGCTGGTGTTGAGTCTGAGATTAGCGGCATTGTTGCATGCTTCGTTCTCAATATACAGTGAACTGCGCAGAACGATTCACTCAAATTTGCTATTGTCCCAGCAACATATGGCGAATGAATGAGGGGTTACCAAGCATTCAGGCCTGTGAATAGGAGGCCCATATTCCCCTCCTGGTACGGCAACAAACTGGCAGTTACCGCGCTATTTCTCTGATCATAGCGTACATATTCAATAATGTTCCATCCTTCAAACGGATAGCATTTGGCTTCACACCGCATATTCTGAAGCCCACTTTCTCATACAAAGCCCTTGCACGACTGTTTCCTTCCACGAAATCAAGCTCTATTTGCAGGATGTTTTGATTGCCCTCCGCTATACGAATCATCTCCAAAGAAAGCCTTGTCCCGATGCCCTGATTCCAAAACTCACTCAGCAGCACAATGGCAACACTGGCCCGGTGCCTCGTTTTGATTCTGTTGTTCCAAGAAATATGGCAGTTGCCGGCAATCTTCCCATCGACCAAACATACCAGCATGGCTTCGTTTTCAGAGGAATTGATTCTGTCAAAAAGTGCCTTCTCGCCTTCCAGCGTGTATTTGCTGCATTCTTCAGGATACCGCACAATTTTCTCTGTTTCACCCGCTGAACTATACAGAAAATCAAGAACGCCTTGCGCATCCTCGTCTCTTGGACTGCGAATCAAGGCTTTCCTTCCGTCTTTCAGAATATACTCAAACGCTTGAACAACCATATTACTCCCTCACGATTTCCATCCTATGGAACCAATCTTTGCTCATTTTAATTGCTATTCTGCACTGTAAAAGAATCCCGCACGACTTCATTAATCATGCGAAAGTATTGCAGCAGATAGACTGTTTTTGGGTTCCAATCACCAGATGCATATGGTACACCGCCTTCATGTGAGATCATGCTTCACACGGTCAGTATTTTTTTATTGTATCGTGCGGGTTCCGGCTCGTCAACGCACATGCGTCCTTGTCATCTAAACATCGGATTTGGATGTGGTTCAAAACAAAGCCCGCAGACCTATGATCTGCGAGCTTGTGGCGTTCCCGCCGTGATTCGAACACGGGGCCTTTCGCTTAGGAGGCGAACGCTCTATCCGGCTGAGCTACGGGAACAGGGCCGCTTTCACAGCGGCAGGGACATCTTAGCACAGGCGCTCAGGCTGCGCAAGAACGGCCTGGGCGCCTTGTCAATGCGGGTATATTTCAGGGAAGGCAAGAAACCCCGTCCGACGAAAGCCACAAAACAGCCCTGTTACCAGGGGCCCGAGAAAGGACGTGTCCATGAACACCCGGATTGTGCTGCTGCGGGGGGGTGATGCCCACCGGCAAGAACAAAGTGCCCATGGCAGAATTGCGGGAGGCCCTCACAAAAGCGGGCTTTGCCCGGGTGCGCAGTTGGATCCAGTCCGGCAACCTGCTGGTGGATACGGACCTGTCCCGGGCGCGCACCCATGATCTGGTGCGCCAGGTGCTGCAGAGCGACCTGGGGGTGGACCTGGCGGTGATGGTGACAAGCCGGGCAGAGATTCAGGCAGCCCTGGAACAAAACCCCTTTCACAGCCTGGCACCTGACCGGGTGTTTTACGGGTTCTTCAATGAGGCACCCGAACAGGCCAAAGCCCGGGCCCTGTTGTCAGAGGACTTCGGGGAGGAGCGCTTGGCCATCACCGACGGGGCTGTGTATATGTACATCCCCGGCAGCGCTGCCAGGAGCAGGCTGAACAACGCTTTTTTGCAGCGCAGGCTGGGGGTTGACCTCACCTTCCGCAACCGCAACACCCTGATGAAGCTGTGCGAGATGGCGGAAAAGCCATAACCGGCAGCGCCTGGGCACAGCCTGGGCCTGAACGGGAAGAGGCAAGGGGCCGCCATCAGGCCTTTCCGCCACCAAGCATTCCCTTTGATCTTGCTTTTTCCAGCCAATTATACGCGCCAAGGCCCGGACGGCTGGTGAGGCCCCCGGGCCTTTTCAATTCAGCGGAACATGGTAGGATAAGCCCATGAGTCAGATCTACACCAACACCCGGGAGGGCCGCTTCATCAGCCGGCCCAACCGCTTCATCGCCCAGGTGCAGCTGGCGGGTGAAACAGTGACCTGCCATGTCAAAAACACCGGCCGCTGCCGGGAGTTGCTGCTGCCCGGGGCCCGGGTCATCCTCGCTGCGGCGGCAAACCCCCTGCGGAAAACCGCCTGGGACCTGGTTGCGGTTTACAAGGGGGACATGCTGGTGAACATCGACAGCCAGGCCCCCAACCGGGTGGCCCGGGACTGGCTGCAGGCGCAATACCCGGGCGCCCTCATCAAGGCGGAGCACCGGGTGGGCGGCTCCCGGCTGGATTTCCTGGTGAACCTGCTGCCGGACTGGGACCAGGCAGCAGGCCCCCAGCCGCCAAACAGCCTGCTGTATGTGGAGGTGAAGGGCGTCACCCTGGAGGTGGAGGGCCAGGCCCTGTTTCCTGACGCCCCCACCCCCCGGGGCGCCCGGCACCTGCAGGAATTGGACCACCTGGCCCGGCAGGCGCACCGGGCCCTGGCCCTGTTTGTGGTGCAGATGCGGCCGGTGATCAGCTTTTCCCCCAACGACGCCATGGACCCGGCCTTTGGCGCAGCCCTGCGGGCGGCGGCTGCCAGCGGCGTGCAGGTTCTGGCCCTGGACTGCCGGGTGACAGAAAACAGCCTCACCGCCGGAAACCCGGTGACGGTGAGGCTGTAGTCAGGGGAGATTTCGGTGCTACTCGGTCTTGTCCTGGTCGGCCAGCATGTCCTTGAACATCTGCTCCCGCTCCTCAAAGCTGACCACCCGGTGCATCTGGTGCAGCAGCCACTGGTGGCCGAAGGGGTCCAGGATGACGGCATTGCTGACCCCCATGTTGGCGATGTGGTTCACGGGCTGCACCGCGGTGCACCCGTTTTCAAGGGCCTTGTCGAAAGTGGCCTTGATGTCTTCCACCATGATGTTGATCCAGATGGGAGAGGGCTGTTTGGGGTCCGGGGCCACCAGGCCATACTGCGGGTTGGCGTCCAGCATGTGGAAACGTGTGCCGTACAGGGTGAACACCGCCTCGTTCATGCCCTGGTCAAAGCTGGTGGCCTCCACCTTCTCAACGCCAAAGACTTTCTCATAAAAGGGCAGGGCCTGCCTGCTGTCGGATACCACAAAATCAATTTCTACGCCTGTCATGGGGCACTTCCTTTCTGTCGGTTTCCATCAGGAATATACCCCTTTCCCGCTTTTCCCCGGTTGCCCGGCGCCTGCTTGTAAGCCTTCCGGGTACACAGTATAATGAGTGTGGACACTGCGGAAAACCGCGGAAACCACCTGATACTAAACACACGAGTTAATGCACTCATGGACCGAGGATTTTTGATGGCTCTGCTAAGTCGAAGGAACGAGGCGTAGCCGTAGCCTACGCTGAGTGAATGAGACGACGCAGAGACGCAAAAATACCGGTTCATGGAAGCATGAAAGGGTGCGTTTAGTATAAAAAGAAGGGAGAACGACATGTCTGAAGAAGAACGCCTGGACATTGTGGAAGGCACCGACGAGGACGGCAACCGCCTGCTGCTGAGCGTTGAAAAATACTTCTTCTACAACGGCGAGGAATATGTGCTGCTGAAGGAAGTGGCGGAGGAAAAAACCCCCGCCGCCCCGGACGGCGGCCGGGACACCGTCTATGTGATGCGGGTGGCCGTCACCACCGATGAGGACGGCGAAGAAATTGAGGATTTTGAGCCCGTGGAGGAGGAGCTGGCCCAGCGCCTGATCCCCGTGATCCGGGCCCGCTATGACACCATGGAAGGCCCGGTGAACCCTGACTAATTGACCAAGCGCCTGAATGACACCCTGAAGAAGAAAATCGCCCTGCTGCCGGACAGCCCCGGCTGCTACCTGATGAAAGGGCAGGGCGAGATTTTGTATGTGGGGAAAGCCGTGAACCTGGCCAGCCGGGTGCGCAGCTATTTCTCCCCCCAGCCCCATTCCGCCAAGGTGCAGGCCCTGGTGGACCGGATTGACGATGTTGACGTGATCCTGGCCGCCACCAACCTGGAGGCCCTGGTGCTGGAAAGCAACCTCATCAAGCTGCACCGGCCTTTTTACAACATCAAGCTGATGGATGACAAGCACTATCCCTACATCCGCATCAGCACAAACGAGCCCTTCCCCCGCCTCACCGTGGCCAGGCGGGTGGAGGACGACGGCGCCCGCTATTTCGGCCCTTATTACGGCACCGGCGCCATCCGCCAGGTGACGGGGGTGCTGCGGCGCATCTTCC
>DAITOE010000004.1:0-28732 GCA_036834245.1 Clostridia bacterium
CCCTGCTGATGGCCAGCGCCTGGCCTGCTGCCCGGGGGGAGAGCGACCCCTATCAAGAGCAGCTGGACCGGATGAGCCTGGAGGAGAAGGTCTGCCAGATGTTTGTGGTGGAGCCCACCAGCATCATCAAAAAGGACTACCTCTACACCCTGGGCAGCGCCACCCGGAAGGCCCTGGCCCGCTACCCGGTGGGAGGCTTCATCTACTTCCCCCGGAACCTGCCGGGGAGGGATGCCCTGAAACAGGGCATCGCCTACTACCAGCAGGTGATGGCGGACCTGGGCGCCCCGCCCCTCATCATCTGTGCGGACGAGGAAGGGGGCAGCATCACCCGGGTGGTGAAGCGCTATGGACAGATGGATTTCCCGGCCCCTCAGGCCATCGGGACCCAGGGGGCGGAGGCCGCCCGGCAGGCCGGGCTGGAGGCCGGGGCAGTGATGAAAGCGCTGGGCTTCAACCTGAACCTGGCCCCGGCGCTGGACCTGACGGATGGGACCGGCCCCCTGGGCAGCCGCAGCTATGGGAGCCGGCCAGCGCAGGTGATCCCCCCGGCAGGCGCCTTTGTCAAGGCCTTGCAGGAGCAGGGCATCGCCGCCACTGCCAAGCATTTTCCCGGGATGGGCAGCGCCGGCAAAGACACCCATCAGGGGCTGGCAAACAACGACAGAACCCTTGAGCAGCTGCAGAGTCACGAGCTGCTGCCCTTTGTTGCCCTGATGGAGGAGGGCATTCCCCTCATCATGGTGGGCCATGTCACCTATACCGCGCTGGACCCGGAGCGCCCCGCCTCCCTCTCCCCCGTGATTGTCAAAGACCTGCTCAGGGAGCACATGGGCTATGAGGGCCTCATCATCACCGACGCCCTGGGGATGAAGGCCGTCACCGGGGATTATTCCTCCGGGGAAGCCGCCGTCATGGCCATCCAGGCCGGGCACGACCTGCTGCTGATGCCTGCCCATTTCAAAAACGCCCTGAAGGGCGTGCTGGAGGCGGTAACCAAGGGCGAGATTGCAGAAAGCCGGATTGACGAGAGCGTGCTGCGGATTTTGCGGTTTAAGGACAGTTTTCTCGCCCACGAAACAGGGCTGATGTTCAGCGAGCAGCCTTATACTAAACACACGAGTTAATGCACTCATGGATCGAGGATTTTTGATGGCTCTGCTAAGTCGAAGGAACGAGGCGTAGCCGTAGCCTACGCTGAGTGAATGAGACGACGCAGAGGCGCAAAAAGACCGATTCATGGAAGCATTAATGAGTGCGTTTAGTATTAGTGTTCTGATGTGATGACAAAGCGGTCAAAACCGTCCTGCACCAGGCGCTCCCAGGCCCGCCAGACGGCTTCGGGCACAGGAACCGGCACCTGGAAGCCCTGGTCCGCATAGACCGCCATCCGCTGCAGATCCCCCACCATCAGTTCCACCAGCTGATGATAGGGGGTGTCCGGGGTGGCGTAGTCGGCATAAGCAATGGGGGCCGGGTCCACCATCCAGTGCACTGCTGGCCATTGCCGGGTGCCCGTGGCCCAGGCCCGTTTGGCCATGTAAGGCTTGCACACGATGAGGCCGGTTTGGGGATGGATGCCCCGGGCCGCCAGCACCTGTCGGCTGTTGGTGAAGTTCTCCCCGGTGTTGGTGGCCTCCTGCTCCAGGATGATGCGGTCTTCGGGAACCCCCTGCTCCATGCAACGCCGGGCAAAGAGCACCGCCTCCGGCTCGTTGAAACTGCCTTCGGTGATCTTGCCAAAGCCGCCGGAGCACACCAGCCAGTCAGCACGGCCTGCCAGGAAGAGGCGGGCGGCATGGTCCGCCACCCGCAGGTCGTGGCTGCCGGGGATCAGAAGGATGTCCGCATGGGCCTCCTCTTGTTTGTGTTCAGAGAGAAAATTGAAAATCAGTTCAGCGTCCTTCTGGACGGCTGCCTGGGGTCTTTTTTGAGTCAAGCGCCTTTGCCTCCTTTTGAGTGTCATCGCGGATGCTCAGATTCTACCATGGTCCTGTAGCTGTGGCACAGTTTTCAGCTTCATACATCAAACGGACAAGCAGTCTGCCTAAAAATATTTTGTAGATGCACAATCCTTCAAACCCCTTGATATTCCAGAAGAAACCCGCTAAAACCTGCGATTTTTTCGAAATATTTCCAGCCGATCGACTAACAAACAAGTTGCATTGCTATTTTTTTTGTGCTATGGTATTTGGGCTGTTCCCGCGCGCGAATATCAGAGCGCACAGGGAGGACCCAAACGGAGGGAAGTCAAATGGGCAAGTTTTGTGAAGTTTGTGAAAAAGGCACCATGAGCGGCCACAAGGTCAGCCACAGTAACCGCAAGAGCAACCGCGTCTGGGCGCCCAATGTCCAGCGGGTGCGCGTGCTGTTGAACGGCTCACCCCGCCGGCTGAACGTGTGCACCCGCTGCCTGCGCAACGGCAACGTGCAGCGCGCGCTGCCCCGGGTGTCTGCCATCAGCGAATAAGCCGGTTTCGCAGCTGGTACCGGCAACGGGCCAGCATAAAAGCCGCCTGAAGCGAGCAGGCGGCTTTTTGTGTTGTGGTTTTTTCAGGGGCGGCCGTCCTCCTGCGCCTGGACAGCGGCCTGAGCCTGCTGCTCCCTGGCGAAGCTGCGCAGGGCTTCCACCACCGTTTGCAGGCCTTTGTCGTTGAGGTGCACCCACTTGTCGTTGGAATAGTCCAGGTTCAGGTAGCCCCGGTCGTCCTTCAAATGGGGCGCCAGGTTGAGGAAGGCCACGCCCTTCTCCTGGCACAGGGCTTCCAGGGCCTGGTTAAAGGCGTCCAGGTTGCGCTGGGTCAGGGTTTTGCTTTGCCCCGACCGGGCCACCGGGGTGATGGACAGCGCCACGAATGTGATGCCCGGCAGGGCCTCCCGGACGTTGTCGATGGTGCGCCCGTAGCGGGCGATGTCCACCTCCAGCCGGTTGCCGGCATGGTCGTTGAGGCCCAGCATGACAAACACCTTGCCGGCCTCCATCAAGCGCAGGCCCTCCACCAGGGTGACATCCCGGCCCTGGAAGCGCAGGCGCACTTTTTTGGTGGTCCCATTGAGGCTGGCGGCATAGAGGGTATATTTGGCGGCGCTCAAAAAGCGCGCCTCCCCCAGCAGGGGCCGGCCCCGCTGCTGCTGCTCCATCCGGTAGCGGGCCAGCTGCTTGAGCACCGAATCCCCCACAAAAACCGCGTCATCAAAATAGGCATCCGTAAGGGCGGTATCCTCCCCAGCCGGCGGCAGGCCGTCCGCCGCCATGCCACCAGGCAGGGCCAGGCAAATCATCAGGGTTATCAACAGGCAGGTTTTCATCCTTCTCCCCCTTCCCTGCCTTAATAGACCCGGGTTGGACGGCAAATCTTTCAAAAGCCTGGGATTTTACAATTGAAGTGCGAGTCATGAGCCTGATTGCTATTATGCCTGCAACCATATATAATTCTGTTGCGATTTGGAAGGAGTATTCACACACATGAAGCTTGGCATCGTCGGACTGCCCAATGTGGGCAAAAGCACCTTATTCAACGCCATCACCAACGCCGGGGCCCAGGCGGCCAACTACCCCTTTTGCACCATCGAGCCCAACACCGGCATGGTGACGGTGCCCGACGAGCGGGTGGACTGGCTGACGGAGCTCTACCACCCCAAGAAGGCCACCCATGCCGCGGTGGAGTTTGTGGACATCGCCGGCCTGGTGCGGGGTGCCAGCCGGGGCGAGGGCCTGGGCAACCGCTTCCTCTCCCACATCCGGGAGGTGGATGCCATCGTCCATGTGGTGCGCTGTTTTGCGGACAGCAACATCGTCCACGTGGACGGGGAGGTGGACCCGGTCCGGGACATGGAGACCATCCTGCTGGAGCTTATCCTGGCGGACATGGAAACCGTGCAGAAGCGGGGCGAAAAAGCCCGGAAGATGTTTAAAACCGGGGACAAGAAGTTTGAAGTGGAGGCGGAGGTGGCCGACAAGCTGCTGAAAACCCTGGAAAACGAGCAGCCCGCCCGCCTGTGCCCCCTAACCAAAGAGGAGCGGGAGCTGTCTGACAGCTGGTTTTTGCTGACGGACAAGCCGGTGATCTATGCCGCCAATATTGCGGAGGAGGACATTACAACGGACCCCGCGGAATTGCCCATGGTGCAGCAGGTGCTGGACAAGGCCCGGGAAGAAGCGGCCGAGACCGTGGTGATTTCCGCCCAGATTGAAGAGGAGATCGCCAGCCTGCCCCCGGAGGAAAAGCAGGAGTTTATGGAAGCCCTGGGCATCCGGGAAAGCGGGCTGGACCGCCTCATCAAGGCCAGCTACCGCCTGCTGGGGCTGATTTCCTTCCTCACCGTAGGCGAGGACGAATGCCGCGCCTGGACCATCAAAGCCGGCACCAAGGCCCCCCAGGCAGCCGGCAAAATCCACACGGATTTTGAGCGGGGCTTCATCCGGGCGGAGATCGTCCCCTTCAGCAGTTTGCAGCAGATGGGCACCATGGCCGCCTGCCGGGAAAAAGGCCTGGTGCGCAGTGAAGGAAAGGAGTATGTGATGCAGGACGGCGATGTGACCCTGTTCCGCTTCAATGTGTGATGTATGAGTAAAATCACGTATTTTTTTAAGCGCCTGGTGCGCATTGACACCCAGCGCTTCCGGAAGACCTTCCGGGAACTGCAGGAGATCACCGGCAAAAACCCGGTGGGCCTGGCACTGGACCTGCTCATCTGCGGGCTGCGCTACAACGCCGGGTATATGGACTACAAGATTGCCCGGATGGACCGGCTCAACCACGCCCAGCGCCGCACCGTCATCACCCGGGGCATCAGCAACGACATCGTGGCCCGGATGAACGACAAGGCCTACTGGCATTTCTTTGACGACAAATGCCAGTTTAACGAGGTCTTCTCCAAATGGGTACAAAGGGAATGGCTGCGGGCGGACAGCACGCTGACAGCGGAGGCCCTGGCCGCCTTTTGCGAAGGGAAGGGCCCCTTGTTTATCAAGCCCCTGGAAGGCTCCAGCGGCGAGGGGGTGGAGCGGGTGGAGCCCCGTGATTTTGCGGACATCCCCGCCTTTTTAAAGCGCCTCAGGGACAAAGGGGACTGCATTGTGGAGGAAACCGTCATCCAGCACCCCTTGATGGCGCAGCTATACCCCGGCAGCGTGAACACCGTGCGCATCGCCACCCTGCTGGGGGACAAGGACGAGGGCCTGGTCTACGCCTTTGTGCGCATCGGCAACGGCCGGGTGATGGACAATGTGGACGCCGGGGGCATGGCCGCCCGGGTGGACCTGAAAACCGGCGTCATCAACACCGTGGCCGCGGACAAGCAGGGCCACGAATACAACCGCCACCCCTTAACCGACGCCGTGATCACCGGCTTTCAACTGCCGGATTTTGAAGAGGCCAAGGCCATATGCCTGGAGGCCATGCGGGTCATCCCCCAGGTGCGCTTTGTGGCCTGGGACGTGGCCTTAACCCCGGAGGGGCCCCGGCTGATTGAGGGCAACTCCTTCCCCAGCCACGCGGTGCCCCAGTTTGCCGCCCATTACCCGGACGGCATCGGCATCCTGCCGGAATTCCGGCGCTTCATCACAATTTGATCCCGGTGCATGAAAGCGCAGCCCTCCTCCGTTTGATGATTGAACCAATCTGACGCCAAAGGAGTGAAACGAGATGGATTTGGTCAAAACCTTGTTGGTATATATGACCGTGCTGGTCACTTCCTCCACGATGTTGAGCCCGGCCCTCACCCCCATGCCGGCGGACTATGCGACCCATACGCCGCCCCCGGTGACAGCCTCGCCCTATATCCCCCCGGCCACCGCGGCCCTGACCCCCGCCCCCACAGCCACGGCCACCCCCGCCATGACCACGGTGTACGTGGGCGACCGGGGTGAAAACGTGCGCAAGCTGCAAACCCGGCTCAAGGAGCTGGGCTACCTGACGGACAAGGTGGACGGCATCTTCGGCAAGAACACCCTGCGGGCGGTGGAGCGCTTCCAGGAGTACAACAACCTGAAGGTGGACGGCATCGCAGGCAGCCAGACCCTCAACAAACTGTACAACGACCGCAACGTGGTCTGGGCGCCGGTGGATGTCACCCGGCCGCCGGTCACCACCGCGCCGCCGGTGGTCACCGCCACGGTGCCGGTGTATTACATGGCCACCACCGGCGAGCGGCTCTACACCGATGTGGTCACCCTGCAAACCGGCAGGACCACCATCAGGGCCAACCACGACCGGGTGCCCGGCTACGGCATCACCAGCGCCAGCCAGGTGACGGTGACGGTGGCCAGCAACGGCACCCCCAACCCGGCCTCGGTCACCTTCATCTACCAGAAGCTGACCACCAACCCGCCGGTGACCGGCCAGGTGGTGATCAACTACCTGGACGGCGGCGACAACAACCGGCAGATTGCCCAGGAAACCCGCACCCTGCCCCAGGGCACTACCGCGGTGTCCGCCAATGACAGCCTGGTGCCTGCCGGCTACACCTTAACCAGCGTCCGCACCGCCAATGTGACGGTGGGGGCCAATGGCGTGGCCAACCCCTCTATGGTAAGCTTCGTCTACAAAGAGACCGCGGTGTCGGTGATGGTGCCCATCAACTATGAGGATACCGACGGCAAGCTGCTGGCCAGCGACCAGATGAACCTGTCCACCGGCACCCATGAGATCATCGCCAACAACGGCTTTGTGGAGCCCGGCTACACCCTGCAGGGGGCCAACAAGCAGACGGTGACCGTGGACGACAAGGGCAACGCGACGCCCCCAGTGGTTACCTTCGTGTACAAGGCCCCCGTCCCGGCGGACGTGCCCGTCTACTACAAGGACACTGAGGACAAGGTCCTCCACGAGGAAACCCAGCGCCTGATGATGGGCACCCACGAAATCATCGCCAACCAGGCCCTGGTGGGCCCGGGCTACGAGCTGCAGGGCCTGGGCACCTACACCGTGCTGGTGGATGAGAAGGGGGTGGCCAGCCCGGCTTCCGTGACCTTCATCTACAAGGCCCCGGCGCCTGCCACCGAAACCCCGGCACCCGCCACGGAAACCCCGGCGCCTGCCACGGAAACCCCGGCACCTGCCACCGAAACCCCGGCGCCTGCCACCGAAACCCCGGCGCCTGCCACGGAGACCCTGGCACCTGCCACCGAGACCCCGGCGCCCGCAACAGAGACCCCGGCGCCTGCCACCGAAACCCCGGCACCTGCTACGGAGACCCCGGCGCCTGCCACGGAGACCCCGGCGCCCACAGAAACCCCCACTCCGACGCCCCAGGTCCCGGTGCCTGACCTGCCGGAATACCAGTCCCTGCGCTTCAAGGAGGGCAGCTACCCCGTGTACACCGGCCCCGGCAGCAATTACTACCGGGTGGGCAAGGCCACGGTGGGTGGCGGCGTCTGCCGGCTCTACGGCATTGAGGGCGACTGGCTGCTGATGGGCTACGGCACCTCCGACGGCGGCTACCGCATCGGCTACATCACCAAGGATGCCCTGCCAGGGGACATCACCGCCCCGCCCCTTACCTTCAGCACCAACCAGGTGAAGCTGAACAAGGAAGCCAAGATGATTGACGACCCCATCATCAACGCGGTGCAGATCGGGCGGCTGCCCAAGGGCAGCACCGTCACCGTGCTGGCCTACCTGCAGGATGGCAACAACTGGGCCTACATCGAGGTGAGCAACTTCGAGAACAACAAGCCGGCCCGGGGCTTCATCAACCGGAACAATTTCGAGTAATTCCAGACTTCTGAATACCTGGCCCCGGGCAGATGCGCGGGGCCTTTCGTGTCGACAAAGTGTCTGCGGACACTTTGCCGATTAGGTGGAGCGGGCATGTTCGCCTGGTCACTTCGTTCCCGGCCGGCGAACATGCTATGAAACTTTACAAACGGGCGCTGCCTTGCTATGATTGTCCCATCAATGGAAAGGTGACAACCATGCTGAACATTGGCCTATCGGAACTGATTCTCATCCTGCTTGTCGCCTTCCTGGTTGTGGGTCCCAAGGATTTGCCCAAGGTGGCGCGTTCCTTGGGCCGTTTTATGCGCTTCCTGAAAACCAAGTGGGCGGAGTTCCTGGCGGAAACCGAGCTGGATGAGACCGTGGCCGAGTTCAAGGCGGCAGAACAGGACATCAAGCGCACGGTGAAGGACATGAACCCCTTAACCGAGGTGCAGGAAGCCCAGGCAGCCGCACGGGCGGCCTTTGAACCACAAGCAACCAAGGTATTACACGATGAGCCTGTGAAGGAGGAAAAACAAGCATGAGACTGGGACCTCTTGAGATTATTCTGATTCTGGTGCTGGCCCTGGTGCTGTTTGGCGGCAAGAAGCTGGCCGGCGTGGGCAAGGCCCTGGGCCAGAGCATCCGCGAGTTTAAAAAGGAAGTCGGCAAGGAGCAGCAGGACGACGACGCCGGCAAGGAAAACGGCGGCGACAGCGCCAAGTGATTTGAGGGCGCAGATCGCTGATGAGCAAAGCTGAAAGCCGGAAAACCAAAGGCAAACAGAAGGCGGCGGCCCAGGGGGTCGCCTCCCACCTGCTGGCCCTGCGCAGCATGCTGCTGCGGATGGCCCTGATGCTGTTTGCTGCATTTTTGCTGGTGTTTTACGTGTTCTTGAGGCCCCTGGTGGATTTCATCCTCCAGCCGGTGGTGGCCCGGGGCATCCAGGTGATTGCCACCCGGGTGAGCGAGTCCCTGATGATGCAGCTGAAAACGAGCCTGGTGGCCGGTCTGGTGATCAGCATGCCCCTGCTGAACTGGGAGGTGTGGCGCTTTGTGGGCCCGGCCCTGTACCCCAAGGAGCGCAGGGCCTACTGGACGCTGCTGATCATCACCGTGCTGCTGTTTTTCACCGGGGTGGTGTTTTCCTACCTCACCGTCTTCCCCCTGGCCGTCAACCTGTTTTATGAGGCGGCAGAGGGCATCGCCACCTCCATGTGGTCGGTGGAGGGCTATTTCAATTTCATCCTGTCCTTTGTATTGCCCTTCGGGCTGATGTTTGAGTTGCCCGTGGTGATTTACCTGCTGGCCCGCTCAGGGAAGGTGACGGCCCGGGGGATGAACCGCGCCCGGCGGTATTTTATGCTGGGGGCCGCGGTGACCGCCGCCATCCTGACGCCGCCGGACGTGGTGAGCCAGGTGCTGCTGCTGATTCCCATCCTGCTGCTGTACGAAATCAGCGCCCTCATCGCCCGCTTCATCAAGCCGAAGGATGGTGAGGACGCTGAAGAGGACGAAAGCGCAACAGCATAAAACGATGGACTTTGAAACGGCCCGCATAATGAAGCGGGCCGTTTTCCGTCCCACCGAATTCACCTTCCGGCCCGCGAAAACGGGCATTTGTAGTACCAATAACCTTGACAGCATATACCCAAAGTTTTAGGATTGAAACATAACGAGTACCAAGGAGGAAACAACATGGAACATCTGCAATCCCGCCGTGACTTTCTGAAGACCTCTGCCAAAGTGATGGCTGGTGTGGCCCTGGTGAGCGCAGGCCGTCCCCTGCTTTCCGCCAGCGCGGAAGCCGCCGCAGCCCCTGCCTATCCCTTCCCCTACGCCCACATCGATCCGGACAAGGCGGCAGAACGCGGCTACAAAGGCTACTACGAAAAAGGCGGCTGCGCCCGCGGCGTTGCCGACGCCCTGATCGGCCAGTTGGCAGATGATGTTGGCTATCCTTTCAACCAGATTCCCATTGACATGTTCGCCAACGGCGCCACCGGCTACGGCGCGGGCAGCCTGTGCGGCTCCCTGGCCGGCGCTGTGAACATGATCGGCCTGGTGTGCCTGCCGGACGATGCCAAGAAGATCACCCAGGAACTGTTTGCCTGGTACCGCACGGCGGAAATGCCCATCTACCAGCCCAACACCAAGTCCATCACCACCGTGGCGGGCTCCGTGAACTGCGCTGAGTCCGTGGACCACTACATGGAAGCCACCGGCGCCAAAATGGGCGACACCGTGCGCAAGGAGCGCTGCGCAGGCGTCACCGGCGACACCGCCAAGAAGACGGCCGAGCTGCTCAACGCCCACTTCAACGTCTGATTCATCAGAACCCTGCCCCCGATGCCCTGCGGCCTCGGGGGTTTTTCATCGTTTTCTAATGTTTCATGCCGGCCTCCCTTAATGAGGGGCGGTTATGATGCAAGCATCCAAAACGGATGAGGAGGACACAGATGGAACATTTTGAGATGGTAGAGAAGCTGCGGCAGAAGGCCAACATCAGCTATGAGGAGGCCAAGAACGCGCTGGAACAAAATGACTGGGACCTGCTGGACGCCCTGGTATACCTGGAGGGCCAGAACAAGGTGCACCAGGAAAAGGCGGACAGCTACACCACCAAGAAGGAGGAGAAGCCCCAGGCGGAGCCCCAGCAGGACCTGCGGGGGGTCTTCACCCGGGTTCTTAGCTACATCGGGAACGTGGTCAACAAGGCCAGCAGCATCTACATGGACTTCCACCGCCACGGCAAGCTGGTGCTGTCCCTGCCGGTGCTGGTGCCGGCCATGCTGCTGATCTTCTTCTTCTGGTGGGTGCTGTGGATCCTGGTGGCAGGGCTGTTCTTCGGCTTCCGCTACAGCTTCCGGGGCCATGAGGCCGCCAGCGGGGTGAACAAGGCCATGGACAAGGCCGCCCAGACGGCCGAAAACTTCAAGAGCAGCATCCACCGGGATGACACGAAGGACGAGGAATAATCATTCCCTGGAAAGCGGGCTCAGCCGGGCCCGCTTTTCTCATGGATTGAGCTTTCACGAAAGCATTTGATGGTATACTCATGATGAACGGTGCCCTTAGTCCACTGTAAAAGATTCCGGGGTCCGGGGGTGAAACCCCCGGGTTCCCTCCCATCCCCAACAACCGTACCCAAGGAGGCCCTATGCACAAGATCCTGCTGGTGGAGGACGAGCCGAACATCGCGCGCTTTGTGGAGTTGGAACTGACCCACGAGGGCTATGAGGTGGTGAAGGCGGAGGACGGCCGGGAGGGGCTGCGGCTGGCGGAGGCCGGGGGCTTTGATTTGGTGTTGCTGGACATCATGCTGCCGGGGCTGAACGGGCTGGAGGTGTTGCGGCGGCTGCGGAAGAGCAGCCAGCTGCCGGTGATTATGCTGACGGCCCGGGACGCGGTGATGGACAAGGTGACGGGGCTGGACATGGGCGCGGATGATTATATTACCAAGCCTTTTTCTATTGAGGAACTGCTGGCCCGGATCCGCACGGCGCTGCGGAAAACGGTGAAGCAGGAGAGCAAGCAGCTGTCCTACGGGCCCCTGGTGATGGATGTGCTGCGCTATACGGTGACCATTGAGGAGCAGCCGGTGGACCTGACGGGGCGCGAGTTTTCGCTGCTGCAGGCGCTGCTGGAGAACCAGGGGATTGTGATGACCCGGGAGGTGCTGATGGACCAGGTGTGGGGCTATGATTTCGTGGGTGAAACCAACCTGGTGGACGTGTACATCCGGTATTTGCGGGCGAAGATTGCGGAGAAAACGGACAGGAAGCTGATCCAGACCATCCGGGGGGTGGGCTATGTGCTCAGGGAGGACGAGGGCGCATGAGCGAAAGCAAGCGGATGAACTCGATTGCAAGGCGGATCTCCTCCAGCTTCGCTTTGCGGCTGCTGTTCATCCTGCTGCTGGTGAATGCGCTGCTGCATGCCAGTGTGCTGGGCTTCACCATCTACAACGTGGAAAAGGCCGCCCTGGGCAGCGCCTGGCAGGGCGACCTGGTGCGGAACATCCAGGTGGACGACAGCCTGCCTCGGCATCAGCGGCTGCGGGGGCTGGTGTATGAGTTTGGCCTGCCGGGGGGCGCGGTGCACAGCATCCCGGCCGGGGAGACCCTCCTGACCCTGATGCGCGCCCAGGGCCTGCTGCTGGTTGCAGAGGTGCTGATTGTGATCGGCCAGTATAGGGGCTTCAGGCGGAGGACCTTGTACCTGCTGTCCCCCCTGCAGCAGATGGCGCAGACGGCCCAGGCGCTGAGCGAGACCCAGTTTGATGAGCAAAAGTTCCACAGCCTGGAGGACGCCATTGAGAAGCTGTCCGTCCACTCCCCCGGGGCCAGGCTAGCCACGGGCCACACGGAGTTGATGGGGCTGGAGAACGCTGTCAACAATTTGATTGGCCGGATGCACGATGCCTACCGGCAGCAGACCCGCTTTGTGTCGGACGCCTCCCATGAACTGCGCACGCCCATTGCGGTGATTAAGGGCTATGCGGAACTGCTGTCCCGCTGGGGCAAGGATGACCCGAAGGTGATGGCGGAATCGGTGGCCGCCATGCTGCAGGAGGCGGACAACATGCAGCACCTGGTGGAGCAATTGCTGTTCCTGGCCCGGGGGGACGCGGGCCGGGCTGCTTATTCGCCAAAGGTTGTGGATTTGGGCCAGCTGGTGCACGCTGCCCATGAGGAGTATGAGCTGATTGAAAGCGGGCACCCCTTCCGGATCCGGGCGGAGGAGGAGGTGCTGACCGTCGGGGACGAGGCCATGCTGAAGCAGGCCCTGCGCATCCTGGCGGACAACGCCATCAAGTACTCGCCCCCGGGGGCCATGATCACCCTGCGGGCCTATGTGAGCCCGGAAGGGATGGCCTGCTTCAGCGTGCAGGACAACGGCCCGGGGATTAAGGCAGAGGACCTGCCCCATATCTTTGAACGCTTTTATCGCTCTGACCCTGCCCGGGGCCGGGGCGGCACGGGGCTGGGCCTGTCCATCGCCCGGTGGATTGCCCAGCGGCACGAAGGCCATATCGACGTGGTGTCCAGCGAGGGGCTGGGGACGAGGTTCACGGTGAACCTGCCGGCCTACAAGGGGCAGAAAACGGCGGAGGACCAGGAGGCGGAAGCCGCCGGCGCGCTTGAAGAAAAGGCCTGAGCCTTGTTGAAAAACGCCATACCTGATGCTATACTCCCATTGATTGGCTGCGCCATCACAGCGCAGCCCTGCGTTTTTGTATCCAGGCCGGCAGGAGGCGCCGGAGTGCATGACAAGGAAAGGATGTGCCAATGAAAACAGAGGATTTCCTGCGGGAGATCACCAGGATCCGCGGCCTGTCCGGGGACGAGGGCCTGGTGAGCGCCTTTGTGGCGGAGCAGTTCGCCCCCTATTGCGACGAGGTGTGGGTGGACGTGATGAACAACGTGATCGCCCGCAAGAAGGGCCCCGGCCCCCGGGTGATGTTTGCCGCCCATCTGGATGAAATCGGCCTGATGGTGGTGAAGATCGAGGAGGACGGCAGCCTGCGCATGGGCCAGGTGGGGGGTGTGGACCCCAGGATCCTGCCCGGGCAGCGGGTGACGGTGTACGGCAAGGAACCCCTGATGGGCATCATCGGCGCCAAGGCCCCCCACCTGTTGACGGCGGAGGAGCGCAAGAAGAACTACGCCCGGGAGGACCTGCATGTGGATGTGGGCCTGCCGGCAGAGCAGGTGAAGGCGCTGGTGCAGATCGGCGACCAGATCCAGCTGGAGCACCGGTACACGGAGCTTAAAAACGGCCGGGTGTCGGTGAAAACCTGCGACGACCGGGCCTGCGTGGCCATGATGTTTGAGGCGCTGAAGCGCTTGAAAGGCCTCCACCACGAGGCGGATTTGTACTTCGTGGCCACCTCCCAGGAGGAGGTGGGCTCCCGGGGCGCCGCCACCTCGGCCTTTGCATTGGAGCCGGATTACGCCGTGGCCCTGGACGTGTGCCATGCGGACACCCCCGGGGTGGCCCCGGGCCGCACCATGAAGCTGGACAGCCTTGTGGCCAGCATGGGCCCCTACCTGCAGCCCATGCTGCGGGGCAAGCTCATGGAGGTGGCGAAGGAGCACAACATCGCCCTGCAGACCGCGGTGGTGCCCCGCTACACCTCCACCGACGCGGACGACATCGGCGCCGCCCGGGACGGCATCCCCACGGTGCTGCTGGAGCTGCCCCTCAAATACATGCACACCACGGTGGAGCTGCTGGACAGCCGCCTGCTGGCAGAAGGCGGCCGGCTGCTGGCGCAGTTTGCCGCGGCGGTTGAACAGGCCTGGGAGGAAGAGCTATGGACCTGAGAGTGTTGACCGAAGCCTTTGGCCCCTCGGGCTGTGAAAACGAGGTGCGCAAACTGATCCTGGAGGAAGCGCAAACCCTGTGGGAGGATGTTTCCATCGACCGGGCGGGGAACGTGGTGTGCCGCAGGAAGGGCACAGACGACAGCAAGCCCAGCGTCACCTTCGCCGCCCACATGGACGAAATCGGCTTCATCATTTCCGGGTATACGGAGGACGGCCTGCTGCGCTTCCGCCCCGTGGGCGGGGTGGACCCCCGGGTGGTGGTGTCCAAATGGGTGGTGATCGGCCGTGACCGGCTGCCCGGCGTCATCGGCGCCATGGCCATCCACCTGCAGACCCCGGCGGACCGGGAGCGGGTACTGGACTATGACAGCCTGTACATCGACATCGGCGCCAAGGACGGCAAGGAGGCCGAAAGCCTGTGCCCCCTGGGCAGCTACGCGGTGTTTGACACCCCCTATACCGAGTTTGGCGACGGCTTTGTGGCCGCCCGCGCCCTGGACGACCGGGTGGGCTGCCTGAACCTGTTTGAGGTGATGAAAAGCGACTACGAGGGCGACCTTTCTGTGGTGTTTGTCACCCAGGAGGAGGTGGGCCTCAGGGGCAGCAAGGGCGCTGCCTTCCACCTGCAGCCGGACATCGCCATCATCCTGGAGGGCACCGCCGCCAACGACCTGGGGGACACCCCCAGCCAGTTCCAGGTGTGCGTCCCCGGACAGGGGGTGGCCATCAGCTTCATGGACCATGCCAGTATTGCCGACAAGGAATTGTTCCGCCAGCTGCAGGCGGTGGCCGGGGCCCAGGGCATCCCGTACCAGATCAAGCGGGCCATCACCGGCGGCAACGACGCGGGCAGCTTCCAGCTGTCCGGCAAAGGGGCCAGGACCTGCGTCCTCTCCGTCCCCTGCCGCTATATCCACTCCGGCAACAACGTGGCAAAACTTTCAGACATCAAGGCCCAGGGCGAACTGGCCCGTGCATTTTTGAACAGCTTATAAGCGCAAGGAGGTAGATTATGCTTCGCGATACCCTGCAAACCCTGGTCTCCTGCTACGGCCCCTCGGGCAGCGAACACGCCGTGTCGGACAAAATCCGCGAGCTGCTGGACGGCCATGTGGACAGCATGAAGACCGATGCCCTGGGCAACCTGATTGTGGAAAAATACGGCACCGACGACAACGCCAAGACCATCATGATCGCCGCCCACATGGACCACATCGGCCTGGTGGTGACGGACATCGAGAAGGAAGGCTTCCTGCGGGTCTCCAGCGTGGGCGGCATCGGCCCCCGGCTGGTGAGCGGCCGCAAGGTGGTGTTTGCAGACGGCACCCCCGGGGTCTGCGCCATCCAGCCCAATCAAAAGAACCCCGGCGCTGCGCCCCAGCTGCAGGACATCTTTGTGGACATCGGCGCGGAAAGCAAAGAGGAGGCGGAGAAGCTGGTCAGTATCGGCGACGTGGCTGTCTACGCCCCGGACTTCACCCAGCTGGGCCGCCACAAGGTGGCCTCCCCCGCCATGGACAACCGCTGCGCCTGCGCCCTGCTGGTGGAGCTGCTGATGTACGCCGAGGACCAGAAGAACACCATCGTGGGGGTCTTCACCACCCAGGAGGAGGTGGGGGTGCGGGGGGCCACCGTGGCTGCCTTCACCGTGCAGCCGGACATCGGCCTGGCCCTGGACGTCACCGGCTGGGGGGACACCCCGGAGACCGACCTGCCCGCAGTGAAACTGGGGCAGGGGCCTGCTGTCAAAATCATGGACCGGAACATGATCGCCAGCCCCCACGTGCGGGAAAAGCTCTTTGAGGCGGCGGACATGGCCGAGGTGAAGGTGCAGCGGGAGGTGCTGGCCTACGGCGGCACCGACGGCGGCGCCATCCAGTTAAGCCGGGGCGGCGTGCCCACCGGCACCCTGTCCATCCCCTGCCGCTATGTGCACTCTGCCAACGAAGTCATCGACATGCGGGACATGGAAGGCGCCCTGAAGGTGCTGCTGCAGTTTGTCGAGATGGCATAATATATCAGAAGGAATCAAGGAATGAACAAACAGATCACCGCAAAACACCTGCGCAGCCTCTTCATCGAGTTTTTTGTGCAGAAAGGCCACACCGTCATCCCCTCGGCCTCACTGATCCCGGAGAACGACCCCACGGTGCTGTTCACCACCGCCGGGATGCACCCCCTGGTGCCCTACCTGATGGGCCAGCCCCATCCGGCGGGCCAGCGCCTGTGCAACGTGCAAAAATGCGTGCGCACCGGGGACATTGACGACGTGGGCGACAAAAGCCACCTCACCTTCTTTGAGATGCTGGGCAACTGGAGCCTGGGGGACTATTTCAAGAAGGAGATGATCCCCTGGAGCTGGGAGTTTTTGACCAGCAAGGACTGGCTGGGCTTGAACCCGGAGGACCTGGCCTTCTCCGTCTTTGAGGGGGACGAAAACGCCCCCCGGGACACGGAGAGCTTTGACCTGTGGGTGGCGGCCGGCGCCAAACCGGAGCAGATTTTCTACCTGCCCAAGGAATACAACTGGTGGGGGCCTGCCGGCCTCACCGGCCCCTGCGGCCCGGACACCGAGATGTTTATCGTCAGGGACCAGGCCCCCTGCGGCCCGGACTGCAGCCCGGCCTGCAGCTGCGGCAGGTACCTCGAAATCTGGAACGACGTCTTCATGCAGTACAACAAGCTGGCAGACGGCAGCTATGTGCCCCTGGAGCACCAGAACGTGGACACCGGCATGGGCCTGGAGCGCACGGTCTTGGTATTGACGGGCAAGGATTCGGTGTATGAGACGGATTTGTTTTCTGACATCATCAAAAAGATCGAGGAGCTGTCCGGCAAGACATACGCGGGCGCGGACGAGGAGACCCTGCGCTCCTTCCGGGTGGTGGCCGACCACATGCGCACCGCCACCTTCATCCTGGGGGACCCCCGGGGCGTCTCCCCCTCCAATGTGGATCAGGGCTATGTGCTCAGGCGTCTGATCCGGCGCGCCGTGCGCCACGGCCGCCAGCTGGGCCTGGCGGACGACTTCACCGCGGAAATCGCCATGGTGATCGTGGACCAGTACCAGGATGTGTATCCGGAACTGAAGCAGAACCGCTCCTTCGTGCTGGAACAGCTGCTCTTGGAAGAGAAGCGCTTCGCCCGGACCATCACCCAGGGCATGAAGGAGTTTGACAAGATGCTGTCCCACATGCAGGAGGGCATCGACAGCTTCAACCAAATGCGGGAGAAGCTGATGGACAGCGTCATCAGCCGGGATGTGATTAACCGGGTGAAGGAAGCCCAGGAGGCCATGAAGAACGTGGGCTCCACCCTGGAACCCGTGCCGGAGCTGGCCGCCTTCGCCAAGGAGGTGGAGAAGCTGACCGAAGCCTTCAAAACCATTGAAAACTTCAGGAACGTGCTGGAAAACCAGTTTGCCGGCATGAAGACCATCAAGGGCAAGGACGCCTTCAAGCTGTATGACACCTACGGCTTTCCGGTGGAAATCACCATGGAACTGGCCGAGGAGCACGGGCTGCAGGTGGACGAGGACGCATTCCACCAGCGCTTCCGGGAGCACCAGAAGGCCAGCCAGGCAGGGGCCCAGCAGCGCTTCAAGGGGGGCCTGGCCGACCACGGCGAGGAAACCACCAAGTTGCACACCGCCACCCACCTGCTCCAGGCCGCCCTGCGGGAGGTGCTGGGGGACGAGGTGGCCCAGAAGGGCAGCAACATCACCGCCGAGCGCCTGCGCTTTGACTTCACCTTTGGCCGGAAGGTCACCCGGGAGGAGCTGGACCAGGTGGAGGCCATTGTCAACCGGGTCATCCAGGAGGATTTGCCGGTGACCTTTGAGGAAATGACGGTGGAGGATGCCAAGAACACCGGCGCCATCGGCCTGTTTGGCGACAAATACGGCGAGATGGTGCGGGTGTACTCCGTGGGCGACTTCAGCAAGGAGCTGTGCGGCGGCCCCCATGTGAACAGCACCGGGGAGCTGGGCAGCTTCAAGATTCAGAAGGAAGAAAGCTCCTCCGCCGGGGTGCGCCGCATCCGCGCGGTGGTGGGGAAATAACCCTTCAATAATCAGATTAATTTGTACAGAACCTCCTGCCGGGAGTTCTGTTCTTGTATTTTCCTTTACGAACAAAGGCTGCTGGGCTATCATGCCCCATGAACACTATAACGGAGGACAACAACATGCCATTGTTTGAAATGCCCCTGGAACAGATGCTGGTGTATGAAGGCATCAACCCCAGGCCAGAGGACCATCAGGAATATTGGGACCGGGCGCTTGCGGAAATGCAGGCCCTGGGCACGGAGGCGGAATTGATTCCCGCCGCCTTTCAGGCCCCCGGGGTAGACTGCTTTGACCTGTTTTTCACCGGGGTGGGCGGCGCCCGGGTCTACGCCAAGCTGCTTTTGCCCAAGGGAAAAAGCAGCTGCCCTGCGGTTGTGCGCTTCCACGGCTACTGGGGCAACTCCGGGGACTGGATGCACCACCTGGCCTATGCCCAGGCCGGCTTTGTGGTGGCGGCCCTGGACTGCCGCGGCCAGGGCGGGCTGTCCGAGGACGTGGGGGGCGTGAAGGGCACCACCCTGTCCGGCCAGATCATCCGGGGCCTGTCAGACCCGGATGCGGACAAACTGACCACCCGGGCCCTCTTCCTGGACGCCGCCCAGCTGGCCCGGATTGTGATGGCCCTGCCCCAGGTGGATGCAGGCCGGGTGGGGGCCACCGGAGGCAGCCAGGGGGGCGCATTGACCCTGGCCTGCGCCAGCCTGGAGCCGGGGGTTGCCCGCTTAGCGCCGGTCTATCCCTTCATGTGCGATTACAAACGGGTGTGGGAGATGGACCTGGACGTAGCGGCCTACGCCGAACTGCGGGAGTATTTCCGCCGCTTCGACCCCCAGCACAAGCGGGAGGAGGAAATCTTCACCAAGCTGGGCTACATCGACCTGCAGCACCTGGCCCACCGGGTCAAGGGGGAGACCCTGATGTGCGTGGGGCTGATGGACATGGTCTGCCCCCCCTCCACCCAGTTTGCGGCTTACAACAAGATTACGGCCAGCAAGCGCTACGAGCTGTGGCCGGACTTCGGCCACGAGGCCCTGCCTGGGAGCGAGGACATGATTTTCAGCTACATGGCAGAAATGCTTTGATCAATCGACGAAGTGACTGCGGCCACTTCGTCGTGTCGTGGAAGTGTGCATAATCTGCACATAGAGGCTTCACCGAACCTGGTGAAGCCTGTTTTTTATGGCTTGCCAAGTGGCACCAGGTCCTCCGGGCCAAAGCGGTAGACGCAGATCCTGGCGGGCTCCTCCTTTCGCTGGGGGATGCTGGCAGCCACCAGGCCTTCCCCCAGCCAGGCCAGAATGCCCAGGCGGCGGGGGCTGCCCTGCACCACATGCATATGGGCATCATCCGGCCCCAGGAGGATGCCTTCATAGCCCCCTGCCAGGACCCAGCCGGAGGCAGGGTCATAGCCGCTGACCTCCCCGGTGAAGGGCTGCTGGTCCAGGAGGTTTATTGTTTTGTTGTTGTAATCATAGTGCGCAAGATGGGTCTGCCCTGTGGCGTCCGCCGCCGTGCCCACCAGGACATCCAGCCCCGGCGCATAGCAGGCCCAGTGCCTGTCAAACACCGGCTTGGCCTCATAGTGAAAGGCCCCGGTGGCAAGAGTATAGCTGCCCAGGTAGCACTGCTCCTGCTCCTTGTCCCAGCAGAAAAAGAACAGCTGCTCCGGCGTTGCCACCAGGCCGGCGCTTAAAAAAGCGGGGCCTGCTTTGCTGTCTGGGTCCAGAAAGGGCGGCAGGCCCAGGGGCTGCCAGGCGCCCTCTGTAAAGCGATACAGCCCCTGCCGCAGGGAGACGGCGTACACCTGGTCCCCATGGCAGGCCAGGCCCCAGAGCATCAGGGGGCCGTTCTCCCCCATTTTCTGCATCTCACTGTCCCCGGGCTGCCAGTGCAGCAGCCAGTCCCGGGTGAGGGCGTAAAAGCCGCCCTGGCCGTCCCCCCGCAGCAGATGGGCATGGTCGCTGTCCGGGCCTTGGGGGGATTCCACCGGGGTGAACACATGGGTGAAAATGGGGGTCAGGCCCTGCTCCCCCGCCAGGACCGGGGCAGCGGCACATAGCAACAGCACTGCGAGGCCCACACAAACCAGCTTTTTCATGGCGTCTTTCCCCCTGTCTCCATGCCCCGCTCCTGCATCACCAGGCGGATGTACTGGTCCGCCTCCCGGATGAAGCCCTCCAAATCAAGCCCCCCAGCCACAAGGCGGTCCACCAGCTGGCCCAGCTTCTCGTTGTACAGGATCAAGGGGTCCTCCAGCACCACAAAGTGGGGGGCGAAAGCCTGGTAGCTGTCGATGCTCTCCTGGGACACCTGGTAGCGGCTGATCGCCAGCATGCGCACTTCCTCCCGCAGCTGCTGCAGGCGCTGCTGATGGTGCAGCTGCTCCCCCTGAGGCACCAGCTTTTGCTCCAATTGTTCAAGGGCTGCCGCGGCCTCCTCCCAGCGCCTGTTAAACTCCTCGTCTATGATGGGGGCTGTTAGGCTTTGGTACATCCCATAGTCCTCCCGGGTTCTTTTGGTGGCCAGGAACTCCAGGTACTGGATGGCCGCCTCCCGGTGTTTGGAATAGGGGTTCACTACCAAGATCCGGGCGTTCATGGGCAGATAGCCCGGGTCCTCGCGGCTGATTTTCAGGGGCAGTTCAAATTGGCCCCAGTCCACGTTGCTACCCACCACAGAAAACAGGGTGTCCTCCCAGCCCTCCGAACGGGGGTAGGGGTCATGAAGGGGCACCTGGCGCATAATCCGCCCTGCCACCCGCCTGAAATCCGGGGTGTCAAAGGTGATGGGCGCCCCGCTTGCTGTCCGGGCCAGCAGGTACTCCTGCACAAAATACTTGAGCATGTCTCCTCGGCAGTAATTCCACTGGGCAAAAGGCGCTGCCACGCCCTCAGCAAATACCCCCCGGGCTTCCAGCTCCGCAATCAAATCCAGGGCCTCCTCCCAGGTGGCGGGGGATTGAAGCTGGTTGTCTGCCATCATGTATTCATCCATGCCCCGAAAGGACACCGAGGCGGCAGCCGGCCAGACCGCAATCTGGCCCGCATGCTGGATGGCAGTGCCCAGGGCCGGGTACAGCTCATGGAGGGCGGCGGACAGCACCGGGCTGGTTCGCAAGTCCACAAAATAGCCCTTCTCCTTGAGGGACAAGAGACCGTCCTTGGCGTAGAAGGCGTAGATGTCCACGCTGCCCTCCCGGGTGACCATGGCGGTGGCCAGCTTGTCCATGCTGTCCCCGCCCCGGGGCTGGATTTCCGTGACGGCAATGCCGGTCTGCCGGGTGAAGTCCTGGCTGTAGGGGGATCCAAAGCCCAGGACAGTGATGGCAGCCGCTGGCATCTCCCCTTCGCTGGCACCGCCGCCGGCTGGCAGCAGAAAAAGCAGGGAGAACAGCAGGGCAAGGAAAGGCCGGCTTGTTTTTTGCATCATGAAACAGATCCTCTCTTTTTGAAGGTGAACTACAACTATGGTGGTTGGACGCTATTTTGTAATCTGGACGGTAAACACCAGTTCCCCGGGGATGGGCTCCCCGTAGGTATTGTCTGCAAAAGGCAGCACCGCAAAGGGCAGGTGCAGGCGGAGGTTGCCCTCTTGGTCCGTGTACTCCTTGATGGCGGCCAGGGCGGCCCCCGATTGCTCCTTCAGGTTGATTTCGATCATCCGCATCACCGGGCCTTCATCGGTGGTGAAGATGTGGCCCCGGGTGGGCACCAGGCTGTGCCGGCTGTCCCCGATGGTGAGGGGCTGATCCAGGTCCAAAAGCAGCAGCTGCTTCGCCGGGTCCTGCATCACCTCCAGGGGCGGGCCCCAGCCCTTCGGGGTTCTGAGGTAGTGCAACAGCCGGCTTTCCGGGTCCTCCGGGTCGATGACCCCCACCTGGGCGCCGTCCAGGTCCATTTCCCACAGGCTGTATAGCTCTGCCGCAGCGGGGTTTTTGATGCGCCCCAACAGGCTGAAGGATGCGATGCCCTGTTGATCCACCCAGGCGTATTCCTGCACCTTCACTTCCGTCAGGATGGTAGCAGGGCCCGTGGCCTCCTGGGGCACATCCTGCACCAGGTTGTCCATGATGGCCTGGTAGTTTTCCGGATGAAATTCCTTGTACAAATTGGCCTGGGTCTGGTAGTACCACTCGTGGCCCAGCTGGAGGGCGGCATAGACGATGCCGCTTACCAGGAGCAGCAGCGCTGTCACCAGGATGATGCTGCGCCCGGGCAGGCGGCGGGGCGTGCTGTCCTTAAGGCCCGCCAGGGTATGTCTGACGGCCTGGGAAAACCGGGGCGGCGTGGGGCCAAAGGCCCGGTCCAGGTCTTCCTTACGCATGGGGCCTTCCCTCCTTTTCTTCCAATGCGTCCTTCAGTTTGGCCCGGGCACGGGCCAGGCGGCTGGTGACGGTGCCTTTTGGCAGGCGCAGCAAATGGGCGATGTCTGCTACCGGGAAACCTTCCAGGTGGTACAGCAGCAGGGGGATGCGGTGTTTCAGGTCCAGTTGCAGAAGGGCCATCTTCAAATCCAGGTCGGCCGCCCCGTCCGGGTAGACGCTGGCGCTGTGCTCCTGTAATGCTTCAAGGGGCCGCCGCTCCCTTAAGCGCTGCTTGCACACATTGATTAAAATCCGGGTGAGCCAGGTGCCAAACAGGCTTTCATCCTTGAGGCTGTAGCGCTTTTCCCAGGCTTTGAGCAGGGCGTCCTGGACGGCGTCGGCGGCATCCGCATCGCTATGCAGAAAGCTTACAGCGATGCGGTACAGGGAGCGCTCCCTGGAAATAACCTGGTCGGTGAAGGTGGCGGCGTCCACGAGTTCTCCTTTGACAGTACAGCTGGTGTCATCCATTGGATGCAGCGCGGGTGGCTTTGATTGCACCTTAGAAACATTTTTCATGCAATCCTCCCCCATGATGCGCCAGACGGGGCCCGGGTTCAAGTTTTTTGGGAAAACTGCGCTTGCCGGATGATGAAAACAAAACAAGATTAATACAATTTTCACATAAAAGCAGTCAGGCCGACCCCGCTTGTGTTACAATAACCGCAGAAATCTACAACAAGGAGGACCTCAATTTGATTCCAGACATCGTATCCTCCCTGCGGGACAGCTTTGCCCCCGGCGCCCATTCGGAGCTGCGGGCCCAGCGCAGCCTGGCCCGCCGCGTGGTGCTGCTGGGCGGCAACCTGGTGGGCAACACCCGCTCTGACAGCCAGGGCGTGTCCGCCAGGGTGTACAAGAACGGCGTGTACGGCTTTGCTTCAGCAGCAGATTTAAGCGCCGATGCCGCAAAGCGCGCCCTGTCCACCGCCTCAAAGAACGCCATCTTCCTGGACGAGCGGGTGAAGCCCGGCAAGGGCGCCCTGCCGGACATCGCAAGCGGCGTCCTCCCTGCACAAAAGGACTTCAAAGACCTGGAGCAGAAGCGCTACCTGGACTTTGTCACCCCCCTGGATGAATACATCAACACCAAGTATGAGCACCTCACCAGCCGCACCATCGTGGCCACCGCCGACTCCATGGAGAAGCAAATCCTCACCTCTGACGGCTACGCCGCCCACATCTTCTCCCCCCGGGCCTATGTGTATGTGATCTTAAACAGCCAGACCAAGGACGGCATGCCCGTGGAGGTCTTTGAGGCCTTCGGCGGCCCCGGCAGCCTGGATGTGGCCCTCACAAGCCCCGAAGCGCTCTTCCCCAAGGTGGACGCGCTGTATGAGCACCTGATGAAGAAGCGGGAAGGCGTCTTTGCCGATGCCGGCAAGAAGACCGTCATCCTCTCCGGCATCCTATCCGGCATCCTGGCCCACGAGGCCGTTGGCCACACCGTGGAAGCCGACCTGGTGCTGGGCGGCTCCGTGGCCGGGCCCATGCTGAACAAGATGGTGGCCAGCCCCCTGGTGTCCATGACGGACTTCGCCCACACCGCCTTTGGGCAGCCCGTGGAGCTGCCCGTCTTCGTGGACGACGAGGGCGTCCTGGCTGATGACGCCGAACTGATCAAGGACGGCAAGCTCATCGGCTACATGGTGAACCGGGAGACCGGGCGCCACTTCGGCATGACCCCCAAGGGCAACGCCCGGGCCTATGCCTTCAACGACGAGCCCTTGATCCGCATGCGCAACACCGCCGTCCACCCCGGCACCAGCAAGCTGGAGGACATGATTGCCGCCACCGAAGACGGCTATTACATGGTGCACACCAACAACGGCCAGGCCGACACCACCGGCGAGTTCATGTTTGGCGTGTCCACCGGCTACGAAATCAAAAACGGCAAGCTGGGCCGCGCCATCTTTGACACCACCATCTCCGGCGTGGCCTTTGACATGCTCAAGACCGTGGACATGGTGTCCGACCAGATGACCTGGGCCTCCTCCGGCTTCTGCGGCAAAAAGCAGCCCATGACCGTGAGCATGGGCGGGCCCGATCTGCGCTGCCAGGTCACCATAGGAGGAAGATAAGCATATGAACCGCGAATTACAAGCCGCCAAGGCGGCCCTGTCACAGCTCACCGTCCCCGGCGTCACCGACGCCAGCGTCACCGCCTCCACCAGCCGTAGAAGCGAGTTCACTGTGGACAGCGGCAAGTTCTCCCTGCTGCGCACCACCCTGGACCATTCCCTGGCCCTGATGGCCGTCAAGGACCAGCGCCGGGGCACCGTCTCCGGCAACAGCTTTGACGATGCCGCCATCCAGTCCGCCGTGAAGGACTGCCTGGCCTCCGCCGATGCCGGCCAGCCCGACCCCGCCTGGGAAATCGCCAAAGCGGGCACCGGCAGCTTTACAACCGGCGCGCCTGAGCCCGACATGGACAAACTGTTTTCCCGCACCCAGGAGCTGCTGGACACCATCCACCGTGAATACCCCAAGGTGCTTTTGGAGCAGGTGGTCACCGCCCACACCGCCGGCCGCGGCGTGTACCTGAACAACCACGGCGTCCAGTACGAGACTACTTCCGGCAACTACGAATGCTGGGTGATGTTCTCCGGCCATGAAGGGGAGAAGGCCTCCTCCTTCAACCACGCCGGCTTTGTCACCGACAACCTGGACAGCCCCTTCATCGAGCGGTCCTCCCTCCGCCAGAACCTGCAGGACGCCGAGAACCAGATCCACACCCTCCAGACCGAAGGCAAGTTCACCGGCACCGTCATCTTCACCCCGGACTGCCTGGGGGGCATGGTGGGCGAGTTGCTGGGCAATTACGCCTCTGACGGCGTGCTCCTGGACGGCACCAGCCTGTGGAAGGATGCCCTGGACACCCAGGTGGTGGACAAGCGCATCACCATCTCCATGAGACCTTCCGACCCCCGCATCGTTAATGGCCAGAAATACACCGGCGAGGGCTTCCTGGCTGAGGATTACGACGTCATCAAAGACGGCGTCCTCAAGCAGTTCATGCTCTCCGCCTACGGCGCCAACAAGGTGGGCAAGAAGCGCGCCCCCAACGGCAGCTATGCCATGATCATCGCCCCCGGCGATACGCCCCTCTCCGACCTCATCAAAAACACCAAGAAAGGCCTGTTGGTCTCCCGCTATTCCGGCGGCGCCGCCGGCACCTCTGGCGAGTTCTCCGGCGTGGCGAAGAACTCCTTCCTCATCGAAGACGGGGAAATCAAACAGGCCGTCTCCGAAACCATGATCTCCGGCAACCTGGCCGGCATGCTCAACAACCTGGCCGGCATCTCACAAGAGACCGTGGAGGACGGCATCAGCTCCCTCCCCTGGCTGGCCGTGGAAGGCATCAGCATCTCCGGGAAGTAGGACGGGCCGGAGCGGGGGGAACCGCTTTTGAAAAAGCGGTTTCCCCCGTACCCCCTTCCCCAAAACTTTAGAATGGGCTCTCTTGAGGCTGCAGATTGCGGCCTCGTTTTTTCCTTGTGCAGCCTGTGAAAACATCACAAGGTATGGTATTCTACAAAAAACCGCAGGAGGATACCTACATGGACAAGAAAGCCTTCTGGAAGAAAATCAACCCCGTCAACTGGGTGGAATTAGCCTCCCCGGTCACCCTGGCCTTTGCCGGGCTGTCCCTCATGGCCCTCATCATCGGCGGCCTCACCGGCGGGGCCTCCACCAGGGCTCTGTTTTCCGTCTACCGCAGCTCCCCCGCCAGCTTCCTCTTTTACCCCCGGCTCTTCCTCCACGTGCTGGGCCATGCCAATTACGCCCACTACGCCGCCAACATGGCCCTCTTCCTGGTGCTGGGGCCCATCATCGAAAAGCAGTACGGGGCCAAAAAGCTTATCATCATGATTCTCATCACCGCCCTGATGACCGGCCTGTTCCACCTGCTCATCTCCCCCAATGCCGCAGCCCTGGGCGCCAGCGGTATCGTGTTCATGTTCATCCTCCTCTCCGCCGCCTCCGGCCGAAAGAACCGGAAGGTGCCCCTCACCCTGCTCCTGGTAGCCATCATCTACCTGGGCCGGGAGATTGCCGGGGGCGTCTTCGGCCAGGACAACGTCTCCCAGATCGCCCACCTGGTGGGGGGCGTGTGCGGCTGGGTCTTCGGGATGTTCTATCAGAAAAAGCAGGCGTAATCAGCAGTATTCAGCAATCAGCCCCTTGGCAGCCAGGGGGCTGATGCAGTTTGCTGTCATATGATTAATACCAAACACACGAGTTAATGCACTCATGGGGCGAGGATTTTTGATGGCTCTGCTAAGTCGAATGAACGAGGCGTAGCCGTAGCCTACGCTGAGTGAATGAGACGACGCAGAGACGCAAAAAGACCGCCTCATGGAAGCATTAAAGAGTGCGTTTGGTATAAGTACAAATGAACCTTTTCCCCATCCGCGACGACTACATCAGTGAAAGGAGGCAGCCAGTGGAACACAACCTGATGTTGGCCCGGCAGGGCGACCCCGCGGCCTTTGAGCGCCTCCTGACCCCTTACCTGGCAGGGCTGTTCGGCTTCATCAGGAAGCGGGTGGACCGCATGGCGGAGGACGTCTACCAGGAAACCCTCCTGGCCGCCTGGCGGGCCATCCCCGGCTTCAAGGAGGAGGCTTCCCTCAAAACCTGGCTCTACGCCATCGCCGGCTACAAATGCGCAGATGCCATCAGAAGCCTGGCCCGGCAGCCCCATCTGGAGCAGCTGGACGAAGCCACCCCCAGCCCCGGCTTTGAAGAGGACAGTGCTGGGCGGCTGGTTGTAAAAACCGCCCTTGGCCGCCTGGGAAACGCGGACCAGCAGCTGCTCTACCTGGTGTACAGCCAGGGCTTCACCCAAAGGGAAGCCGCCAGCATCCTGCAGATCCCGGAGGGTACCGTCAAAAGCAGGCTGCACCGCTTGCGTGGCACCTTAAAAGCACACCTGGAAGGAGGCACCCCATGAACCTGGACCACCTGCGGGAGCAGCTGCCCCAGTTCATCACCGGCAGCCTAAGCCCCGAAGCATCCCTGGCTGTCAGCCGCGCACTGGCATCCTCGCCGGAACTGATGGCCGAACTGCAGCTGGCCCTCCAGCTTCACGACGCCTTCCAGGAGGACTTGTGCGACCCGCCCCCCTTCCCCCAGGCCGTCTATCAGGAGGCCGGACAGGCCAGACGTGCCCTCCTGCCCAAGGCCTTGACCAACAGCCTGGCCACCTTACAACAGACTGGCAGCATCACCAGAAGCGCCATCAAAATGGCACTGAACTTCATTCAACACTGATTAAATAAAGGAGAAGCAACATGGACGACAAGAAAAACGGCTTTGACATCAGCGATACCGAGGAACTGGCACAGGTGCTGGACACCGTGGGCGAGAAGGTGCCCAAATTGATCCGGGACATCCTGGGCAGCCTGTACAACAAGGAGGCCGGCATCAACATGGGCCAGGCCGTGGGCGCCTACTACAAGGAGCTGCTGGAGGCCGGCATCCCCCAGGATGCTGCCATCGACATGGCCAAGAGCCTGTCCTTCTCCCTGAAGGACATGAGCCTCACTTACTCCGACAAGAAATGATGATGGCACAGGAGCGCCCCGCTAAAAAAAGCGGCCTGCACACGGTTGTTCTGGTGCTGCGCCTCCTCGCCACCGCCCCGGGCATCCTGCTGAAAGCCAACCGCGAATACCGGCAGTTCAAGGCAGGCTTTCTGGAGGAGGCCCTGGCCCAGGGCCTGCCGGAAGCCGTTGCCCGGGACATCATGGCGGCCTACCGGCCCCTGCACTTCCTGCGGGACCTGAACCCGGGCCGGAAGGAATAGCAAAACAACCGCTGATTCCAGACATTTAGACCCCAGACATACCCAGCCCCACCGCCCCTTGTTAGGGCGGTTTTTGAATGTCGACAAAGTGTCTGCGGACACTTTGTCGTTTTGGAGGAACGGGCATTTTCCCTTGGTCACTTCGTTCCCGGGCAGGAAAAATGCGCGGAATGGTTTGCTGCGCAAACCGCCCCGCCCGCCCGGCAGAGCCGTGCGAGACGATTTCACTCAGAGGGCTGTGCCCTCTGAAACTCCCCCTTTGATATGGTCAGACATCATTCTGTGCCGCTTCCGGCAGGGGATGGTTTTCAGAATTTGAACGAAAATTTCGCACATTCTCTCAAATTATCCAACAAAATGGGTATCATCTGTATGATAGCACAGGGCTACCGGTCCCTTTCTCCAGTTTAACAGCAAAGGAGCGTGAGCATGAGCACCAGGTTGACGAGTCTGTTT
>DAITOE010000005.1:0-2117 GCA_036834245.1 Clostridia bacterium
AAATCGTATCGCCCGGCTCTGCCGGGCGGGCGGGGCGAATTGCGAAGCAATTCATACCTCGCATTTTCCCTGACCGGGAACGAAGTGACCAAGGGAAAATGCCCGCTCCTTCTAATCGACAAAGTGTCCGCAGACACTTTGTCGACACCCAAAAAGCGCCGGCCGGCGCTTTTTTTATGGTTTGAACACAGAGATAGGCCTCGGCCCCTTTACTTTTTGATCACGGAAGATTTGAGGTAGATGGTGCCAAAGCCCTCCACCCGCCCGTCAATGTCGTGGCCGTCCACGGGCGCATCCAGGATGCGGATGTTTTTCACCCTGCTGCCTTGCTTCACGGTGTCCCTGCCCAGTTTCAGGTCCCGGATGATGGTTGCGTCATCCCCGTTGTTGATTTCATTGCCATTCGCGTCCCGGATCACCAGGGCCTGCTGGGCAAGCCGTTCACTTTCCTCCGTCCACTCATAAAAGCACATGGGGCAGACCAGGAGGTTGCCGTCCTCGTAGGTGAAGTTTTCCTGGCACTTGGGGCACTTGGGCAGGCTCATACAGTCTCCTTTTCCATATCGTATTGACCTCAGTGTAGGCCAATGGCTGCGATTGTCAAATGCACGGCAAGGCAACACCGCAGGGTGACGGACCCCTGCGGTGTTCACGATATCCCAAATGCTATATGTAGCCGTCAGATGCTACATCAAACAGATTCCGGGGATCGGGACTATTGGCCCCGGGCAGGGGGCATGGGGAATGAAATCCCCCATCGTCCTCTCCGTCCTCTCCGTCCCCAGTCCTCATCCCTACCCGTCAAACACCATGGTCCTGAAATAATCCTCCGCGGTTTCAGCCCTGCGGATTAATCGGTAGTCCCCCTCCTCGGTATACAGCACCTCGGCGCAGCGCAGGCGGCCGTTGTACTGAAAGCCCATGGCGTGGCCGTGGGCGCCGGCGTCGTGGATGAAAAGGATGTCCTTTTTTTCTATCCTGGGCAGGGGCCGCTGGATGGCGAATTTGTCGTTGTTTTCGCAGAGGGGGCCGGTGACGTCATAGACCTGGTCCTGGGGCGCCTCCCGCTTGCCCAGCACGGTGATGTGGTGGTAGGCCCCGTATTTGGCGGGGCGCAGCAGGTCCGCGGCGCTGGCGTCCAGGCCGATGTAATCCCGCCAGATTTTCTTCTCGTGGATGGCCATGGCCACCAGGAAGCCGTGGGGCCCGGTGATGTAGCGGCCCAGCTCGGTAAACAGGGCCACCTGCCGGCCGCCCAGGTGCCGGGTGAAGGCCTCCTGCACGCCGGCAGCCACAAAGTCCAGGTCCACCTGCGTTTCCTCGGGCCGGTAGGGGATGCCCATGCCGCCGGCCAGGTTGATGTAGGCCAGCTCCATGCCGGAGGCGTCGGCCAGCTCTGCGCCCAGTTGGCTCAGGTAGCGGGCGTTGTTGATGTAGTAATTGGGGTCCAAGGTATTGCTGTCCGTCATGGTGTGCAGGCCGAAGCGCCGGGCGCCTTCTGCCTTCAATTGGTTCAGGGCAGGGAGGAGCTGGCTGGGCATCATGCCGAATTTGGCATCCAGGGAGGAGCCCATCACCCCGGCCCGCTGGGCGCCGTGGCTGCCGGGGTTTACCCGCAGGCCGGCCAGTTCCGGCACGCCGCCGTGGTGAATCAGCCGGGTGACGTCGTTGATGTCGTCCAGGTTGATGATGGCCTCCATGCCCCGGGCATAAGCCATCTCGGCGCCGGGCATGGCATTGGCGGTGAACATCACATCCCGCCCCCGGACGCCCAGGCGCTCTGCCAGGAGCAGCTCCGTCATGGAGGAGCAGTCCAGGCCGCAGCCCAGGTCCAGCATAATCTTGAGGATCTGGGGGTTGGGCAGAGCCTTGACGGCGTAATACTGCCGGTAGTCAGGGTTCCAGGAAAAGGCGGCCTGCACCTTTTTGACCGTGCGCCGGATGCCGGCCTCGTCGTACAGGTAAAAGGGGGTGGGGAAGCGGCGAACCGCCTCCTCAAACACCGCATCAGGGACAGTGAAATTGGGCATGTTTGCCTCCTGGGTCATATTCTTGTCTTTTCAGTATAAAGATGCTGTATACGGTGTGCAAGGGAAAAACCCCGGAAAAACATGGGG